>CAZEHZ010000013.1:0-30672 GCA_964512385.1 uncultured Victivallaceae bacterium
AACAAAAACAGTTGGCCGGCCAGATTGAAAATATTGATTTTAATAATTTATCCGGCTTGATTGCCGATTATGTAATGAAGAAACCGGAAAACAGTATTCCGGCAGATTTGAAACCGGCGCCGTTTTTTCCGTTAAAACCGGCTGATGCCGAAATGGAGAAACTCTATCGGCAGGCCGTTAAAACCGGCGAAGGGTTATTGAAAAAAGGCGAAGTCGCCTGTTTAACCGTGGCCGGCGGGCAGGGGACTCGTTTAGGATTTGACGGGCCGAAAGGGACTTACCCCATCGGTCCGGTCAGCGGCAAGTCGCTGTTCGGCTATTTTGCCGGCGGCATTTTACGCAATCAGGCCAAATACGGTGCCCGGATTCCATGGTTTATTATGACCAGCATGATCAATAATGCCGAGACGATGAAGTTTTTTGAGAAAAATAACTATTTTGGTTTGGCCAAAGAACAGGTGTTTTTCTTTGTTCAAGGCACGATGCCGGCGATTGGTTATGACGGCAAATTATTGTTAGGCGGTAAAGATTCGCTGGCGTTGTCTCCGGACGGGCACGGCGGTACGATTTGGGCCTTGCACTGTTCCGGCGCAATTAAGAAAATGCATGAGTGGAAGATTAATTATCTCTCCTATTTTCAGGTGGACAATCCGCTGGTGCCGGTGGTTGACCCGTTGTTTATCGGGTTGCACGCCTTAGAAAATTCGCAGATGAGTGCCATTAGTCTGTCCAAAACCGGACCGTTTGAAAAACTGGGCAACTTCTGTCTGGCGGATGACCGGGTGAATATTATTGAATACAGCGACCTGCCGGATGAGTTGGCCGAAAGCCGCAATGCCGACGGTTCGTTACGCTTTATTGCCGGCAGTCCGGCAATTCATGTGATCAGCCGTGAGTTTGTTGAAGCGTTATGCAAGGGCGGCAAACCGCAGTTGCCGTGGCATAGAGCCGACAAAAAAGTGCCGTTTGTGGATGAAAACGGTACTTTGATTAAGCCGGAAAGCCCGAATGCGGTTAAATTGGAGTCTTTTATCTTTGACGCTATGCCGATGGCGGAGGTTACAATGTTGCTGGAGGCGGATCGGGCGGAAGAGTTCGGCCCCACCAAAAATGCCACCGGAGTGGACTCGGCGGAATCCTGCCGGGAGATGTTGATTGCCCGTGATATGCGCCGTTTAAAAGCGGCCGGAGTTGATATAAGCGGCGTGGAAAAAGTTGAAATTTCTCCGGAAATCGCCGTTTGCGATGCCGATGTAGCGGAGTATTGCCGCCAAAACGGTATCACCAAGTTAAAAGATTTAACCGATAAAAATATTTGTATTGGATGAGGCGGTTACTGTGTTACGTGTGTTTGAAATAAGTATTGATGATATTATAATTGATCCGAAAGCGGCGTCGGAGCGGCTTAACCGTACCTTGATACGGGGGAACGGGCAGTTACAAGTGGTTGGCATGTGTTCCGACCATCAACGGATTTGTCTTAGTTTGTTGCCTGCCGCCGGAGGACCGGTACATGCTTATCGTTTTGCCGAGTTATGTGAATTTGAACGTGATTCCGTACCGACGGCGATGGCGGAACGGTATTATAACGGTTTTATCACCATCGGTACTTTTTTCACCACACAGCGGATTTGGGCGTTATTTTATAATGATATTCCGGGGCAAACCCGTCAGGAGACGCCACAGATATGAAGCATATTTCGTTTACCGGAACCAGTGTCCAGAACACCAAAACTGAAAATTTGCGGGCGGATGATATTATTGACCAGAATCTGGCCGGACGGATGACCGTTTATGCCTGCGGGTTGTTTATTACCACCGCCGTTATTCTGTTGTTCGGATTAACCATGCTGTATTCGGCCAGTTATCAGACCGATGGAGCGTACTTTTTCTTTACTCAGCTGTTATGGCTGGGCATCAGTACCGTGGTGGGCGTGGCGGTGTTTTTGACCGGATTCCGTATTTTGGCCGACTATTCGCCGTTTATTCTGTTTGTTTTAGTGGCAATGCTGGTGGTGGCGGTAACTTGTTACGAGGCCACCAACGGGGCGTATCGCTGGATTAAAATGGACTTCGGAGCACTGAAAATAAGTTTACAGCCGTCGGAGTTCGTAAAGGTGATTCTGCCGTTGTTTGTGGGGAAATACTGTGCGGATAATTTTCGGAATATTCCGCATCTGATTGCCCGGCACGGCGCATGGTTCCCAATTATGATTACCGTGATGATGTGCGGCATGGTTATGCTGGGGCATGACTTGGGAACCACGTTGCTGATTTTTACTGTAAGTATGTTGATTCTGTTTGTGGCCGGACTGCGAACCCGGTATTATGTATTCCCGGCACTGGGCGGCGTGGGGTTGTTCTTTATCATCAAGTTCTTTGACCAGATGCGCTGGGCCCGGTTGACCTCGTTTTTAGACCCGGAAAAATATCAGGAGACGATTGGCTATCAGTTGTGGCTCTCCATTCTGGCTTTAGGTTCCGGCTCGTGGACCGGGGTGGGGTTTATGGAAAGCCGCCTGAAGGCCGCATATTTGCCGGAAAAACATACCGACTTTATCTTGGCGGTAATTGGCGAGGAACTGGGGTATGTGGCGCTGTTGGGCGTGCTGGCGGCGTATTTCTGCTTTGTGTTCTTTGCGTTGAAAATCAGTTGCAACGCCTCCAGTCGGCAGGGTATGTTTACCGGGGTGGGATTAACCGCCACCATTATTATTCAGGCACTGATTAATATCGGCGTGGTGTCCGGAGCATTGCCGACCAAAGGGATTCCGGCACCGTTTTTAAGTTATGGCGGCAGTAGTTTGTTAATGTCCGCCATGACGGTGGCGTTATTGTTAAATATTGCGGCGGATACGGCGGCACCCAATTTTAATTACGATTTTTGGCTGAAAGTGCGCAAGTTCTTTCAGGTTTTTAAGCGTAAAAAAGCAGGAAAGCAGAGATTATGACACTGAAAAAACTGGTGATAAGTTGTGGGGGAACCGGTGGGCATTTTTATCCCGGTTTAAGTTTGGCCCGGCAGGTTAAGGCGCGCGGCGGCGTGGTGCGGTTACAGCTTAGCGGAGTAAATTCAGAAGCTCAAGCCAAAATTGCGGCCGACTTTGGCATTGAGGCGGATGTGCTGCCGTTAATGCCGAGTCCGCATGGCCTGAAGAATACCATAAAGTTTTTACGCGGTGCGGCGGAAGGTTTTATTCAGGCTAAAAAATCTTTGCGGAAGTTTGCCCCGGATGCGGTGATGGGAATGGGGTCGTTTGCCTCGTTGCCAACTCTTTTGGCGGCTCAGCGCCTGCATGTGCCGATTTTTCTGCACGATGGCAATGCCAGAATCGGTAAAGCCAATCGCTTGTTCAGCCGTTTTGCACACATGGTTTTTACCGCTTTTCCACCCGTGAACTGCGACAAGGTTAAAGCCCCGGTTTTAGAACTCGGTATGCCGGTGAGACCGGAAATGACTCCCGGAAATTTAACTCATACCGAAGCGTTGAGCCAACTTAACAAATTGTATGACTGGCAGCTTTCGGCCGAAAAACCGATAATTTTAGTTACCGGCGGCAGTCAGGGCGCCAGAACGTTAAATGTGGCGGCGGCGGCGGCAGCGGCGGAACTGCAAGCCGAAAATGTGGATTTGCAATTGGTGCATTTGTGCGGCAAGTCTTTGTTGAATGAAACCGAACGCCTATATCAAACGCTGAACTGTAAAGTCAATTTGTTGCCGGTGTCGGAACAAATGGCGTTGCTGTATCGTGTGGCGGATGCGGTGGTGGCACGCTCCGGCGGCAGTACGGTGGCCGAGTTGATTACCTACGGAAAATATGCGGTTTTATGCCCATATCCGTATGCGGCGGAACATCATCAGCATGACAATGCCCGGCACATGGTCTCGTTAGGGGCGGCGGAACTGATTGAGAATGCTGACTTTACTGTGGCAAAGGCCGCCGATGTATTGCGGCGTTTGGCGCTTAATTGTGCAAAATATCGTAAGTTAGGCGAAAATGCCCAAAATAACATCCATAAAAATGCGGCTGATGCAATTTTAGACGAAATAGAACGCTTTACTCACAAAAAACTGTGAAAATTATTCTGTTTTGCCCTTGACGAATGCCGAATTTGCGTTTATGGTATAACGTTGAAGTAAATGTTATATTGTTAACCAAGGGAAAGGCTGGGCATGAAAGTATTATGGTGTTGGGCGTTGATGGCGGTTAGTCTGTTTTTAACGGCGGCGGAAAAAACGCCGCTGACGTATGACTCTTACCGGTATCTTACCGGAAATGAGAGCTTAAAGGCTTCGGACCCGGATGGTTCCGGGTTGAGGTCGGCAGACAATGTGGCGGTGTTTACTGATGCCGACGAAAAACGCAACGGAATCGGTTTTATGGATGCGGCCGAGGAACACAGCTTTACGGTGTTATTCGATTTTGGCCGCCATGTGGAGTTTTCCGACCTTGAACTGAGCTATGAAATTGACCCGGAAAAAGGGTGGAATATACCGCAGTATTTGTCGGTATGGTGCAGTGAAGACGGCCGGAATTTCAGTAACGCTACTACGCTCTTTCCGTTTACCCAGAAGTATGGCGAATATACCGCAAAGAGTGAGAAAATATCCTTGCGCTTACGGGGGGCAGGGCGTTATGTTAAGGTGAAAATGCCTCGGCGTAGTCCGCAAAACAGTATCGCTGTCCGGCAAATCAGCTTCTATAATCAGGACGATTTGGCGGAAACGGTAAAAAGTTTACCTAATAAACCGTTGTTGTCCGGCGCATTCTGGCAGATTCACGCTTTTATGTATCCTACTGATGAGGCGTTGGTTAAAGAGTTGGAACGGTGCCGGGAAATCGGTTTAAACAAGATTATTGTGCATTATGTGGCCGGTTGGAACGGGGCTACTTATGAATCTATGACACCATCTAAGGTTTTGACGCAGGAGAAATCCTGGCAGGGGCGGGACCCGATTAATGTCCTGTTTACCGCCGCCGATAAAATGCCGGAAATGGAGATTTATATCGGCGACTTTGCCGCTCCGCATCTGGCCGGTGCCAGACCGGAGGTGGAACTGGATATTTGGCTGGGCAAACCCGCAATGAATTTCCGGCAGGAATTTTTTGACCGTTATAAACATCACTCCAGTTGGCGGGGCTACTATTTTGTTAATGAACCCAATCCGTACCGCTTTGATTATGACTCCAGAATTTGGGTGGACGGCGTAACCAAATTGGCCGACTGGGTGAAGACGCAGAAGCCGGATTTGAATGTTATTCAATCCATCGGCCTCTATTTTGCCAACGGGAACCCCAACTACATGATGACTCCGGAAAAACTGGAGCTCTTTTGGCACGACTGGTTTAAGATTAAAAGCATTGATACATTTATGATTATTGACGGTATCGGCACCGGATTGGGCGACTTGCACTACAGCGGGCTGGCACAGAAATGGTGCGCCGAAAAATGCCGCGAATTTAACAAAAACTACTGGTGCGATATTGAATGCGCTTTTATGGCGTACGATATTACCAATGCACCGTTTAATCCGTGGCAGTTAATCGACTCGCTCTTATTGGCCGCCAAATATACCGACACCATGGTGACTTTTGATTATATTAATTATATGAACCCGGAATTACAGCGCGGCGGTTCCGCCGAGTTGTTTAACGGTTATGTAAAATGGCGTAATTTTGTAAATCAACAGGATGCAAAAAATGAATAAACAAAGTAAAGTTTTAGCCGGAGCCGCCATAATTGCCGGCGTAACCGGCGGGTGTGCATTTGTCGATAAAGACCCGTCCGCATGGGATCAACAGGCAATTCAAGTTACCGTTGATGACCCCCGGTATGTGCCGGAGAATCCGTCAGTGGCGGATATGATTGCCAAGTTTAAAGAAACCAGCGATGTGGCCGTGGCGTTTTGGACTCAGCCGGCAATTCTGGACCGGGTCAACGGCGGATACAGTATCTGGTTTGACGAAAACGGCAAACAAATTGAAGTAACTCCGGAACTGACGGCGCCATATAGTCAGGAAAATATTCTGGCCACGTTTAACGCCGCCATTGACGCTACCAAATTAGAAGATCCGGGCGAACGCAGTATGGCGATTACCCGCTATCAGCAACAGTTTGAGCAGACCACCAAATTCCTGATTCCGCATTTACGGGTAATGTATATGCACGCCGTAGCGTTAAATCGCTGTACCGATGACGCCGAACGCCGCCGCTTGCAAGCGCAATTAGATGTGGGTATTGAGTATTTAGAGAAGTTTCGTGACGGCGATCGCTTCTATAATTTGTTGAGTTATACCGGTAAGCCGTTGCCGCAGAACAGTCTGCCGCCGTCTTTGGACTACCGCTGGTTTTCCGAATATCAGACAATTGCCACCGTGTATCTGCTGTATGTCGGGGCGGAAGTCGGCCGTTTAACCGGCGACGGCAGAATGATTAAGTATGCGCAAATGGCTTATGATACGCTGGAAAAATATGCCTATGATACCGAATTTTCCGGATATTACAACTATTTGGTGCCGGCCGGCGAAAAACGCACGGATACCGATAAAAATATCGGATTGAATATGCACATGATTTTAGGCTTGTCCATTTTATCGGAAATCTGCCCGGAATGCCCGGAGTATCAGGCCAGACAATATGAATTGGCGTTGATGCTGCAGAACTATGCGTTAATGCCGGAAGGGTTGGCGTATGATTTTGTAGCTCGCGACTGGTCGGCCGGAGACTATTCGGCAATTCGTGATGACCAGCGGATTTTAGTAGGTCATAATGCCGAACTGGTATGGTATCTGGAACAGGCCGCCGGAAAAAAAGTGCCGATGAAATGGTACACCGATTTGACCGCTAAAATAACGAGCCGGGTGCGGCCGGACGGCGCTGTGTATATTTGGACGGCTTTGGACGGCACTCCGACCCCGATTTTTGAAACCCGCTGGTGGTGCCAGCTGGAAGTGATGATTATGCTGTGCAAAATGTACGAACTTACCGGCAATGAAGCGTATTTCAACCAGTTACAGCAAGTGGTCAAATACACCTATTCCTATATGGTTAATCCGGCAAACGGCGTATGGTATGCCGGATATGAAACCAAAAGCGGTAAAAAACTGTATCTGGGCGGAATGCACTGGAAGAGCGGGTTGCATTTACAGCGCGGCATGGATAAGTGCATAGAGTCTTTAGAAAATATTCAAAGATTACATAAATAATCTATTTTTTCTCATATCACCATCTTGACATTGGTTAAAATGGTGATATGTTTTTTATAGTGTCAGGTTTATCAATAAAAAACGGGGTGGAGCTATGGGAAAAAAACTAATCGGCGGCGGCATGATGTTAGCAATATGCGGCACGTTGCTATGCGGCTGCAGCAGTGTAGATGTGGGGATTCGGCGTGATGTTGCCTCCAATGAAAATCTGCTGGTTGGGGCGAGTTATATCGGCAGCAGCAATATGTTATGCGGAATCAGATGCAATTTGTTCAACAGTTCTGACCAGTGGCGTATTTACGGGCTGGAAACCGGGCCGGGGTGTGATAGTGAAGCAAACGGCTTACAGATTGCGGCGCTTAGTTGCGAAAACCAAAACGGCAACAGTTTGCAGATTGCCTGTAATAATCAGGCTTCCGATTCCAATGTATGGCAAATCGGGCTGGATAATACTTGCAAAAATGATTTTGCCTTTCAAATCGGCGGTTGGAATCGAGCCGACAACACCGGAATCTTACAAATCGGTTTGGTCAATACCAGTAATTACGGCAATGGGTTGCAAATCGGTTTAATGAATCAGACGCCGAACTCATGGGTGTCGTTCATGCCGTTTATTAATGTTTGCATAAGTGATCCGCCACCGGAATCCGAAATTACAACTGAGATAATTAAAGCTGAAATGGCAGAAGCAAACAAGGCCCTAAAAACACAGGCAAAGTTAAATGCCAAAGCTGCCAAGTATAAAGCCAAAGCCGCCCAATATAAAGCCAAGGTCGCCGCCATTGAAGCACAGGCCGCCGCCATTGAAGCTCAAGCCGCCGCACTTGAAGATTTAGCCGATGCAGTTGATGATTTAGATGATATAGAGTAGTAGATTATTAGTATAGTCGGTAATGCGTAATAATAATCAGAGTTTTTTCTGATATGATTCTCTAAAATATAACGCCGGGAACTTTGAGCAATCCTCAAAATTCCCGGCGTTTTTATGCCGAATTATTTAAATTCCAATACACTTGGGTCATAATCCGCCGGGGCTTTATAGCCCAGCAAATTCATGCAAGTGGCGGCAATACTGCTGATGCCTAAGCCGGATTTTAACTCCTTGCTGTATTCACCTTTGTATTCCGGGTCAAAAATAATACACGGAACCGGGTTCAGCGAATGACTGGTTTTACGGGCCGGACGCCCTTCTTCCATCTTCAGATTACCCTTTTTATCATGTTCGTACATGTCATCAGAATTACCGTGGTCGGCTGTGATAACCATTACGCCGCCGGCTTTGCTGACCGCTTCACGAATACGCTGTACGCAAATGTCCAACGTTTCCACCGCTACTAATACCGCCTGAAATATCCCGGTATGGCCAACCATGTCGCCATTGGCAAAGTTTAAACGAATCATACCGTATTTATTGGCGTTAATCGCTTCCACCACCTTGTCGGTAATTTCAGCGGCCTTCATCCACGGACGCTGTTCAAATGGAACAATGTCGGAACGAATTTCCATATAATCTTCCAGTGTGTCATTAAATTTGCCGGAACGGTTACCGTTAAAGAAGTAGGTAACATGGCCAAATTTCTGCGTTTCGCTGATCGCTAACTGATGCACGCCGCTGGCACACAGATATTCGCCCATGGTATGGTCAATTTCCGGCGGATTCACCAGATAGTTTTTCGGGGCATGAGTGTCGCCGTCATACTCCATCATGCCGGCGTAGACCACCTGCGGACGACGGGCACGGTCAAACTGCGTGAAATTATCACTTTCAAACGCCGCCGTGATTTCCAAACTGCGGTCGCCACGGAAGTTAAAGTAAATTACCGAATCGTTATCCATAATCGGCCCCACCGGAGTCTTACCGTCTTTGCTGATTATAAACGGCGGCAAATCCTGGTCTATCGCACCAGAGGATTTACGCAATTCTTCAACGGCTTCATGAGCGGACTTGAACATTTCGGCCCCGGCACCGTGAACATGTACGTCCCAGCCTTTGCGAACCATGTCCCAGTTGGCATTATAGCGGTCCATGGTAATCACCATGCGCCCGCCGCCGGAGGCAATCTGATAATCAACGCCGTCGGCATTCAAACCGGCTAAGAATTCTTCAAACGGATCAATATAAGTCAAAGCACTGGTTTCCGGCACATCACGGCCATCCAGCAAAGCATGAATGCGGGCGGTTTTTACTCCGGCGGCCTTAGCCTGTTCCAGCATAACCTTTAAATGGTTAATGTTACTATGGACGTTACCATCGGAAAACAGACCGATAAAATGCATGGCGGAGTTGTTTTTTACGGCATTGTCCACCAACTTTTTCCACGTTTCACCTTCAAACATTTTGCCGGAGTTTACCGCATCTTCCACCAGTTTGGCGCCCTGCGAAAATACCCGTCCGGAGCCGATGGCGTTATGGCCGACTTCACTGTTGCCCATATCATCATCACTCGGCATACCTACGGCGGTACCGTGCGCTTTTAATTTTGTCCACGGACAGTTGGCCATCAAGCGATCAAGTTCCGGTTTACTGGCGGCTTTAAACGCATCGCCATCGGCATATTTACCAAAGCCTACGCCGTCTAAAATGACCAACACCACCGGACCGCGGCGGCCGGCGAATTTCGGATTTTTTTCCAAAGAATTTAACATTTTATATCCTTTTACAGTTATATAGTTACAATCAATAATCAATTACGGTGGCCGTCGGCACGAGCACCTAAAACCCCACGTTTGGAGCTTTCACAAAATTCAATAAATTCCAGCACTTCCGGGATTTGCGGCAAGTCGCTCTTAATCGCCATTAATGCGTTGCCCTGCGATAAACCGGAGGTACAGAAAATTTTAAAGATATTACGGATGATGCGGATGGTTTCTGACGAAAAACCGGAACGCTGCAACCCCACCACGTTTACCATTTTTAAGCCGCCGTTACGCCCTTCAGCCATCATAAACGGCGGAATGTCCTTACTGAACACCGAACCGCCGGACAACATGGCAAAACGACCAACCCGGCAAAATTGATGCACGGCCACCAAACCGGAAATCAGGGCATTGTCCGCCACCTGCGAATAGCCGCCCAAAACCGAATAATTCACCATTACCACCCGGTTCCCCACCTGCACGTTATGAGCTACATGGGCGCCGTTCATTAACATACATTCATCACCGACTACGGTTTCTGTGCCTTCGGCCGTACCAGCGTGAACGGTAGTGCCTTCACGGAAAATGTTACCGTTACCGATTTTTACATAAGAGACCAACTTTTCATCAGCATGGAAATCCTGCCCCGGCATACCAATGGCGGCAAACGGATAAAATGTGTTATTTTCACCAATTGTGGAATGACCGCCGATATGACACTGCGCCACCAGACGACAGCCGCCACCGATTTTTACGTTAGGACCAATTACACACATCGGGCCTACTTCTACACTGTCGGCAAGCTGAGCTCCCGGCATAACCACTGCGGTGGGATGTATTTTTGCCATAATGCTCTCTCTCCTTATTAACCTATAAAAATATTATAATTTGACTTTCATGTAATATACATTAAAAAACGGATTGTTGCAATCTTTTTTTAAAGATAATTCCAAAAATACTTAGTTAGTCAGCTCAAATAACCAATCCGAAAAATCAAACTGCGTCAGTTTTGCTTTGCCGCTGCCGATTTCCCCGCCAAGTACCCGGAGGACGACGCCCATTGGATATTATAACCACCGCAGGGGCCGGCCAAATCCAGCACTTCTCCGGCAAAAAATACGCCGGAATGCAACTTGCTTTCCAACGTGTCCGGGGTTACCTCTTTTAAACAGACTCCGCCTTTGGTGACCATTGCCTTGCACCAGCCTTCGGTGGCGGTGGCGGTAAGCGGCATGGCGGTTAATAAGATGATAAGCCGTCTTTTGCCGTCGGCGGGGAGGGCGGCGCAAATAGTGTCGGCCGGAATTTGCGCCAAGTCCAACAGCAACGCCGCACTTTTGGCGGTAAATATATTGCCCAACACGGTGGCAAGTTGCTTTTTGCCGTTAAGTTGACGGGCATCGGCAAAGAACTTTTCCCAGCTCTCCGCCGTCTCGCCGGCACGCCACTGCAGAAGAATATCCAACTGGGGATTGGCGGATAAATATTCCGCCGCTTCTCCGGAAATATCCAGCACCGCCGGCCCGGATATTCCTCTATGCGTAAACAACATTATTCCGGTAGTTTGTACGGTTTTACGCAGTTTAAAGGTTAATTTGGCGTTGTCCAGAACCAGACCGGACAGTTCGCCAAGGCGATTACTCTGCAAAATCTGCAAACCGGCAAGCGCCGGATGACACGGCGTTATCTTATGCCCCAGTTTTTCGGCGGCCTGATACACCAATTTCATGTTTCCGCCCAGCTGTGGATAGGAAATTCCACCGGATGCAATGATGACTCGATCGGCCGGAAATTGACGGTTATCGGCGCATTTTACCCATTTTACCTGCTGATTTTCTATGCCGATTTCAGTTGCCGCCGCCTCCGGAATCACCTGAATGCCGGGTTGATGGAGCAGGGCGTTTAAGATGTCCGCCGCCCGTTCCGAGGCGGGAAAATAATGAAAATTATCTTCACATTTCCCTTTTACCCCCAAGTCAGCCAACTTTTTTATTAGCATTTCCGGCGGCAATTCCTGATATGCCGGCAACATGAATCGCCAGTTCCGGCCAAAACGCCGAGCCTGCTCTTCACCGCTTAATACATTGGTAAAATTACACTTGCCCGCACCGGAAATCAACAATTTACTGCCGATTTGTTTGCGACTTTCTAAAATTGTAACCTCCGCTCTGCTGCCGGCGGCAGCAAACGCCGCCCACAGTCCCGCCGGGCCGGAGCCGATAACCACGATTCGCAACGCCATCGCTTACCGCAACGCCGCTTGCAACAGTTCGGAACAGAGACGCTCAAAACTGAATCCGAACACTCCGGCGGATTTCGGCACCAAACTGGTGGCGGTGAAACCGGGCAGTGAATTGCCTTCCAACGCTTGCGGAATACCGTTTTTATCTACAATAAAATCTACTCGCAACATCTCTTTAGCGCCAACTTGGTCATAAAACTTCCACGCCAGACGACCGGCGTGTTCTAAAACCTCCGGCGACAGGCTGACGGCGGGGCAGAAATATTCGGTGTGTCCGGCTGAATACACATACTTTGCGTCGTAATCATAAAAACCGTGCGGCGGACGAATTTCCACCGGCGGCAGTATAATGCCGTTAATCACCGGCACACTGATTTCAACACCATGTACAAATTCCTCCACCAGCAACTCGTCGCTTAAGCTGAACAACTCATCCAGAACCGTATTCCATTCCGTCATTTCCAGTACCTGCTTTATGCCGACCGACGAACCTTCCCGCGGGGCTTTTACCACCACCGGCAGTTGTAATCCCAGCGGAAATTCTCGTTTTTCCGGCGTAACTACCGCCCATTTTGCCGTAGGAATCCGGCAGGCGTCAAACACTCGTTTGGTGGCGATTTTATCCATTACAATACAACTGGACACACTGCCGCAACCGACAAATTTCTTTCCGGCCTGTTCCAACAGTTTTTGCAAGGTGCCGTCTTCGCCAAAGCCACCGTGCAGTACCGGGAATATCACCTCGGCACGACGCATGGCATCAGAAATTTTACACTCTTTAACATCTTCAGTTGTTACATTGTAGCCGCCCTTGATTAAGGCTTCCGCCACCGCCCGGCCGGAACGTAAAGAAACTTCACGCTCACTGCTTACTCCGCCCATCAGTACCAATACCTGAGCACCCATTACATTATTCATTATCTTATCCAAATTTTTCGGGTTGGCAAAAACAACTTCCGGCACTAATTTTACCGCAAATTTTTCTGCTATATTTTTATGTATATCACTCATTAATGCGGTTACTTCCACTTCGGTAGCCGCGCCTTGATTCAGAATAAAATTACCGTGCGCCATACTGACTTCTGCCGCGCCGATGCGTTTGCCCTTCAATCCGGCCTCATCAATCAATTTTCCGGCGGAGTTACCGGCCGGATTGCGGAATACACAGCCGGCACTGCGTCCTTTGGGTTCCCGCCGCCGTCTTGCCGCGGCAAAGTCGGCAAATTCCTGTTTTGCCGCCGCCGCATTTAACGGCGGAAACTCAAACACCGCCGCCGTAATAATACCGTTTTCCGGCATTGGACTATGGCGATAACTCCATGTCATCTCATTTTTAGACATTTTCCAAGCGGTTCCGTCTGGAAAAATCCCGCTCATTTCCACCGTAAAATCACCGATACTCCGCTGTTCGGCCCCGGCGTTCATGCGCAGAGCCCCGCCCACCGAACCGGGAATTGCCGACAAATGCGTTATGCCGCCCAAATTATTTTGCGCCGCAAACACCGCCAACTCCGCCAATCTTACCCCGGCCGCACAACTTATGCGGTTGCCGGACAACAATGTCATCTGCCGGAACTCGCCGCCATATAAACGCACCACAATGCCGTCAAACGGTTCATCCATGCCACAGACATTGGCGCCGCCGCCCAGCAAAAACCAACGGCAATGCCGGTTGGTGCACCACCGGATTAGCGTGCTTAACTCCTGAACATCTCCGGGTTCGGCCACCACCGGCACTACGCCGCTGCCCACGCCCCAAGTGGTTAACTGCGGCCATGCCGCATTATGGCGTAATTTAAGCTCCGGCAGGCTTTGCCGCAAACTATTCAACTCCACATCTGTTATCGGCATTTTAATCAGATTAACTCCAAATCATCCGCTTTAATCCGCCGAAAAAAACAACTCCGGTTCCCGGTATGACAAGCACCGCCGCCGTGTTGTTTTACTAAATACAACACGGTGTCGGCATCACAATCCACCAGAATATCAACAATTTTCTGAGTGTTGCCGCTGGTAGCGCCTTTGTGCCATAACTCCTGACGAGAGCGGGAATAATACACCGCTTCGCCACACTCCAGCGTCGCCGCCAGCGCCGCCCGGTTTACATACGCCACCATTAAAACTTCATGCGAATCGGCATCCTGCGTAATTGCCGGAATCAGGCCGTCGGCACTTTTACTGAAATCAATTTTGTCCAATACACTCATATATTCTTTTTCTATTTCAACTTTTTTAATACTAATGCCGATCTGTTCGGCAAATATAATTTTAACAAATTAACCTTTTCGCTACCCCAATTTTCCACCGTGGTAAAGTAATGCTGACCGGCTTCCAGACGATTATGACCGTTAAATACATTGCTGTCTGAATCCAACACCAGTTCGTATTCGCCGGCCAACACCTGCATGGCGCAATCCACATACGAGTCGGTGGGGTGGAAATTGAAGAAGAACCATAAATCATTACGTTCAAATGCAATGATTTTCCGTTGATTATCCAATTCCAGCACCTGCGGCACGGCACTATAAACGTCTTGGGAATCCAGTAACTTCAGCATAGCACGGTCAAACCTTTGCAGATATACAAAGCGCATATGGTCTTTTTCCGTCAGCGACCACTGCCGCCGGGCATAGTGCATACTCCAGTTATTACCCTCCCGCGGGAAGTCCACCCATTCCGGATGGCCGAATTCATTGCCGAAAAAGTTTAAATAACCGCTTCCAGCCGTGGCCGCCGTAATCAAACGAGCCATTTTATGCAGTGCTACCCCCCGTTCCACCGCAAAATCATGCGTAAAAATACTCATTTGCGTATACATCGGTTTACCGATTAAACGGAAAATTGCGGTTTGTCCGCCGACAATGGCTTGGTCGTGGCACTCCACATAACTGATGGTACGCTCATCGGCACGCCGATTGGTGAGTTCATGCCACAAATTCCACATATTCCAGTTTTCGTCCGGAATATCAAACAACTTAAACCAGTAATCGGTTACGCCCATTGCCAGACGATAGTCAAAACCGCAACCGCCTTCGGTTACCGGTGCCGCCAAGCCGGGCATACCGCTGACATCTTCGGCAATTGTAACGGCTTCCGGATTAACATCATGTATCACCTTGTTCGCCAGCGCCAGATAAATGTAGGCGTCTTCATCCGCATCGCCGCCAAAGTAATCCATATAAGTGGTGAAAGACTTCCCCAAGCCGTGATGATAGTACAGCATACTGGTTACACCGTCAAACCGGAATCCGTCCATCTTATATTCGTCCAGCCAGAAACGGCAGTTGGAGAGCAGAAAATGCCGAACTTGGTCTTTACCGTAGTCAAAACACAGCGAGTCCCATGCCCGGTGTTCGCCCCGTTCGCCGTCATGAAAAAACGTATTCCGGCAACCATCCTGCGCCGCCAAACCCTCCCGCACGTTTTTAGCCGCATGGGAATGCACCATATCCATAATCACCCGCAAACCCAATCCATGTGCGGTGTCCACCAGTTCTTTCAAATCATACGGCGTACCGAAACGGGAGGCGATAGAGAAGAAATTTGATACATGATAGCCGAATGACCCGTAATACGGATGATTCATCACCGCCATTAACTGAATTGTATTATAGCCGGACTTAGCAACTTTAGGGAGAATATTTTGCGTAAACTCCTTAAAAGTACCGACTTTTTCATCTTCCTGCGCCATGCCGATATGCGTTTCATAAATCAACAGCTCCGCCGGCCGTTCAGGGGCGGCGTGCTTAAACTCATACGGCGCCATCGGTTCCCAGACTTGCGCTGAAAATTCAAACGTCTTTTCATCCTGCACCACATAGCGTGCATAGGCCGGAATCCGATAGCCGGAACCGCCCGGCCAATAGACCTTCAACAAATAATGGTCTAAATGACTGATGCGCCCCGGTTTGATTTTTACCTCCCAAACGCCCCAGTCGGTGATTCTCTTTAACGTATACTCCGGCAACTCCTCCCAATTACTGAAATCTCCGGTCAATACCACTTTTTCAGCATTTGGCAGCCACTCCCGCATTACCCAGCCGGCGGCTTGTTTATGCAGACCAAAATATTCATGGCCGCTGGCAAAATCAGCGATATTACGCTGTTTTCCGCCCAATCGAACACACAAATCGTCAAACTTTTTCCCACGTTCGGTAATTGCTTGGGCAAACGGGCGCAAATATCCGTCGGCACGCAACGGAAGCGGTTCATTTTTTAAGCGTTCAATCATGCTGACCCTCTTTCTTTAAAACTATGTCTTATTGGTTTACCAATGGACGATGCAACATTTCTTCGTATATTTTAATATATGACGCGGCGGTTACATCATGGGTAAAGCGTTTGGCCGCCTGTTCCATGATTCTGGTAATCTGGGCCTCTCTAACCATCGGCGGCAACTGATGAAATTTTATCGCCTCGCTGATGGCCCAGTATAAGCCGTTTGAATCATAATTTTCAAACACAAAACCGTTCCCGGCATTATTGGCCACATTCAAATGTTCAACCGTGTCATGCAGGCCGCCGGTGTCATGCACTATCGGCAGCGACCCGTATCGCTGGCAAGTCATTTGCGGCAAGCCGCAGGGTTCAAATAACGACGGTATTAAGGTGAAATCGCTGGCGGCAAAACCTAATCTGGACAAACTTTCATCAAAATCACATACCGTTACCCGCTCATACAGATTATGAAACTCGACAATTTGACGGAAATATTTCTGATAACTGCCGTTCGCCACAATCGCTACCTGCAAGCCGGTATGAGCATAATCCGCCACAATTTTATACAAAATATCCGTTAAAAGTTGACACCCCTTCTGTACCGGGTCTAAACGATTAGGCCAAAACAATAAAGGCGCTTTGTCGTTTATCAACAGCCCGGTTTTGCTTTGAAACGCAATTTTATTGCGGATTTTGGCCGAGGCATGATTGGCCGGATTATATTTAACTTCCAAATTATCATCCCGTTCCGGGCATTCGCCGTCGGACGGTGCATTTAAAATGCCTTTAGCACAACCGGCATTGTATTTATTTCTAATCTCATTTTGAATATAAGGCGGAATAAAACTGTGCCGGCCATTAACAATTTCCCGCAAAAATGTTGGGCTTACCGTGTTGATATAATGTGCCGAGAAAATACCGCTGCCCAGCAAGTCCACCCGGTTATTGGAGCGGCTTTCCCAATAGTTTTCCGGCTGTCGCTCAAAATACAGCTCATTATATACTTCGGCGGCATCTATGCCACGGTCTTCAATCACCGCCATCGGCACTTTTTGCGTATGTATATTGTGAACCGTAAAAAGCGACGGTATTTCCATCCGGCGGGCAAAGGCCGGAATCAACCCGGTCATCCAGTCGTTACAATGTATCAAGTCCGGATTGACGGCGGGAATTATGTTATTGATAACTTCACGCTGAAACGCCATGGCAAACCGGATGGCGTCATCACTATAGTTACTGTAAACGGTGTCCCGGTAATAAAAAATTCGGTCTTCGGCCAAATGTATCCGGTGATTGGACAAATTAGTCATATACATCCGCAATTCATTGCCGATAAATTTACCGATATCCACATTGAACATGCGCCGGTAATTCGGCAACGCCACATGAACGTCCGCCCCTTGACGAAACAACGCCGAGACCAGCGAGGCTGATACATCCGCTAAGCCGCCGGCCTTGGCCTTCAGCGTATTTGCCATATTGCCCATACCATCCGGCAGATATGTAATCTCCGGAGTAACAATCAGAATACGTGGCTTTTTACGTTCCTTCACACTCATTACGTCCTCCTGACTTTTTAATCCGGCGGGGAGCAATTACTCCGCCGCCGGATATGCTGCACATCAATTTTTCATCATCATTTACTTTATTCCTGATTCATCAGCGCGGCCAGCACATAAAGCCGGGGACGCTGTGCACCCAGTCTGCCCCCACCGGAGTAATACGGGCGGTTAACCCGAAACTGCCGGCGTTTTGGCAAACCAGCGTACAGCTGTATTCATAATTACCACCGCCTAAATCCTTGGTCATAATCATGGCCTGCCGATAGCTCTTAGTGATTTCATTATGTGCATCTACATGGCCGTAATAGACTTCCACATCCACTTCTTCCGGTTTTAACTCATTTAAGAAAACCTTGGTGGATACCATAAAGGTGTCGCCTACGTGCAAATCACTCAATTCTCGATCCAGCCACGGATAATCAATCCACAGCTTTTCAAAATTGGCAATCAGTCGCTGTTTATGAATTTTTAACGCCTGAGCTTTGGCAGCATGGTCTGCGGTTAGAACTTCAAACTCTTCTATGGCGTTGGAGTAATACATCTCATAATAATCCCCCACCATGCGGCGGCTGGAGAAGGTGGCTAAGGACATCTTGATTGAGCCTTTCATCATCTCTACCCACCGATGCGGAATTTCTCCGTCGGCCCGGTCGTAGAAACAGGGAATGATCTCGTTTTCCAGAATATCAAACAATGCCTGAGCTTCAAAATTGTCCTGGTCTTCCGGGTTGTCATAGTTTTCATTATTAGGAATCGCCCAGCCGCATTCCGGCGTCCATGCTTCATCCCACCAGCCGTCCATTATACTGCAATTCGGCACGCCGTTGATGGCGGCCTTCATCCCGGAGGTACCGCTGGCCTCCTGCGGCCGACGCGGATTATTCAGCCAAACGTCAACGCCTTGTACTAATGTCCGGGCTAAACTGATATCATAATTTTCCAGCAGAATAAAGCGATCCGCCACGCCGTTGTCCCGCCCGAACTGAATCAACTGCTGAATAATACGTTTACCGCCCTCGTCCGCCGGGTGTGCTTTACCGGCAAAGACAAATTGAATCGGCCGTTCATTGTTACGCAACAGCGCCAGCAGACGCTCCGGATTGCGCAGCAACAAGTTACCACGCTTATAGGTGGCAAAACGACGGGCAAAACCCACGGTTAAAACATGCGGTTCCAAAACATTTTTCGGCTGTAAGGCATTGTCTATGCCGCCTTGATAGTAGTTTAAAGACTCCTGCAGACGGCGGCGCACCTGCCGCACCAGCGTATGACGGCCGGACTCATGGGTAATCCACAGTTCATCATTCGGAATTGAATCAACTCCGGCCGCCAAAGTTTCGCAGTCCGGATTATCCAGCCAGCCGCTGCGCAGATAGCGGGAGAATAACTGCCGCATCCGATTAGACAGCCAAGACGGTACATGCACGCCGTTGGTAATATGCCCGATTGGAATTTCATCCAAACCACGCCCCGGCCACAAGTGTTTCCACATATTTCTGGCTACTTCGCCATGCAGTTTACTTACGCCGTTGTTAAAGTTGGCCATGCGTAAGCCCAAAATCGTCATCGACATTTCACTGGCACGGCCGCGTTCCTGACTCGGTACGCCCCAGTTGATTACCCGGTTTACATCCAGCTGAGCTTCCCGGCAGAACGGAATCAGATACGGACGAGCCAAATCTACGCTGAATACCTCATTCCCGGCCGGAACCGGCGTATGAGTGGTAAATACGTTACTGCGCCATACAATCTCCATCGCCGTATCGGCATCATAGCCGTACTTGCCCGTTAAATGTGCAATACGGGCCAACGACAAAAACGCCGCATGACCTTCATTCATATGACAGCATTTTGGTTCCATACCTAAAGCCACTAATGCTTTATAACCGCCGATGCCCAACAGCAGTTCCTGTTGAATACGCATCTTTTTATCACCGCCGTACAAACGCCAGGTGATTTCACGGAACTCCGGCGGATTTTCCGGCAGTTCGGTATCCAGCAGAACCAGCGGAATATTACCGGCGTTCAAAATCCAGACGGCGGCCTTAAGTTCCCGGTCAATCAATGGAATAGAGATATAAGCCGGTTTATTTTCCGTATCATACGCCCTTACCAGCGGCATATTATGGAGCAGATTTTCCGGATAACGTTCCATCTGCCAGCCGTTGCGGTCTATATACTGGCGGAAATAGCCCTGCCGATACAGCAAACCCACTCCGACAATCGGCAAATCCATATCACTGGCGGCCTTCAAATGGTCGCCGGCCAGAATCCCCAGCCCGCCGGAGTATAAACGCATACTTTCATGAATACCGAATTCCAATGAAAAATAGGCAATCTTACTGCGCTTCAGGTTTTCCGCGCCGCTTCTTACTTCCCGGCGGTATTCAGATTCCACCAACGCCAACTGCTGCAGAAATTGTTCATCACCAGCCAGTTCCTCCAGCCGATTTTGCGGAACCGTGTTTAAAAATGCTCTGGTATTGGCTTGAACATCACTCCAAACTTTCGGGCTTATCCGCACAAAGAGTTCTATCGCCAATGGGTGCCAGCACCACCAGGCGTTGTATGAAAGTTCTTCCAGGAACTTAAGTTCCTCCGGCACACGCGGTGCGACATTATACAATCTTATCTGTCCCATATTATCCTCTCTCCTCCTGAACCGCCAAAAACGGCAGACTTGATTCCGTTCAAAGCAAAAATTATTGTTCTGAACACGGTTTGTTATTTATTATCAAATATACTATATTATACACCTTTTTAAAAATATAGCAAGTCAACAGCAGAAAATGCAAGATAATTTTTATTTTTTATGTAACTCATTGCCATTGCGGACTTAAGGATTCATTCCCCGCGGTGCTTACAAAAATGTAACTTTTTATAAACAAAAAAGCCCAACATCCGCATTGGTCATGATACAGCTTACAAAAATGTAACAATATTCGCCAAGTTACATTTTTGTAAGTTTACAGTTTAAACACAAAAACATGTCATGATTATGTAAAGCCTTAATAAACAGGTATTTATTATGTTTTATTTAAAGTTGGCACATAAATTGCTAACAAAAACTCCGTATATGATGTCGAATAATAACATTAACTGTTACTGAAATGTAAAAAAAGGACAAAACATGAACGTTTACGCACAGAGAGTTTTAGAAACTCTTAATTCCCGTTATCCGTGGGAAAAAGAGTTCCTGCAGAGCGCAAAAGAGGTAATTGAAACCTTAAGCAAATTGCTGGATCGTGAAGCCAAATACGAAAAGAACTGCATTTTGGAACGTATCACCGTTCCGGAACGCATCATTCAATTCCAGGTTCCGTGGGTTGATGATAAAGGCCAAATTCAGGTGAACAACGGCTATCGTGTACAGTTTAACAGCGCTATCGGCCCGTACAAAGGCGGCTTACGCTTTCACCCGTCGGTAAACTTGAGCATCTTAAAGTTTTTAGGGTTTGAACAGATTTTCAAGAACAGCTTGACCACGCTCCCCATGGGCGGCGGCAAGGGCGGTTCCGACTTTAACCCGAAAGGCAAGTCCGATGTGGAAGTTATGCGTTTTTGTCAGAACTTTATGCGTGAACTGTATCGCCATATCGGTGCCGATACCGATGTGCCGGCCGGTGATATCGGCGTCGGCGCCCGTGAAATCGGCTATCTGGAAGGCCAGTTTAAGCGCATTGCCAACACCAATGAGTGCGTGTTGACCGGTAAAGGGTTGGCTTGGGGCGGCAGTTTGGTGCGTCCGGAAGCCACCGGCTTCGGTAACGTTTACTTTGCCACCGAAATGTTGGCTACCCGTGGAACTGATTTTGACGGTAAAACCGTTCTGGTGTCCGGTGCCGGTAACGTAGCGCAATTTGCGGTAAAGAAAGCTACTTCGTTCGGGGCTAAAGTTATCTCCATGTCTGACTCTAACGGCACAATCATTGATAATGACGGCATCAATGCCGAAAAGTTGGCCTGGATTCAGAATCTTAAGAACGTTAAGCGCGGCCGTATCCGTGAATACGCCGAAGCGTTTAAAAATGTACAGTATTTTGAAAACGCCCGTCCGTGGCAGTTGACCAAGTGCGATGTAGCTTTGCCGTGCGCCACTCAGAACGAATTGAATGCCGACGACGCCAAAGCCTTGGTGAAGAACGGTTGTATCTGCGTTTCCGAAGGCGCCAATATGCCATCTACCCCGGATGCCGTAGAAGTGTTGCAGGCCGGCGGTCTGTTGTTCGGGCCGGGCAAGGCCGCCAACGCCGGCGGTGTAGCCACCAGCGGTTTGGAAATGAGCCAGAACGCTATGCGCTTAAACTGGACAGCTGAAGAAGTAGACGCTAAACTGCATGGCATCATGAAGAACATTCATGCGGCCGCCCGCGGTGCGGCGGAAGAGTTTGGTGAAGGCGACAATTATGTACTTGGCGCCAACATTGCCGGTTTCCGCAAGGTGGCCGATGCGATGATTGCCCAAGGCATCTAATCAGGTTGTTTTATGCTGCGGCGGTGGTTTTAAACTAATCACCGCGGCATAAGCCGGTTGCCGTTACAACTCCTTACAATTAGACGGCACGGCAAATAACGGATTAGGACAAAAAAAATCAGTCGATGAGATGTTTAACATTTCATCGACTTTTTTGTGCGGTAGAAAATATCGACTAACTAACGTCCGATGTATCCGCCGCCGGAAGATTCAGGAATTCACGGTAGTGCTGAGACATTTGCGCCAGCGCCCGAATGTAATATTTTATATACTCACGACGGGCGCAGACACTTACCGCCGCCGCCGTTTTACCGTCTTGCGTAGGAATATTTATCCGGCCGATCGCCATAAAGCCTTTTAATTGCAAATCACTGATGGGACTGACAAACATTTCGGCATTTTTTAGAATCGACAGCCCCAATGTGCCAACAATTTCCCCGGTGGATTCCGGCATTAAATATCGAGCCATATAGTAGAAAATCGGGTGCATTAACGAATATAATTCCAGCAACTCATAACTTTCACTGCGTCCGGAACGGGTGGCGGCAATCTGCCGATTAAATTCACGCTGGAATAAGATAAAAGATTCCAGCGGTTTCAACGGGTCAAAAAACTTGTTTGGCCGCACAAACGTCATGCTCAACTCCCGCTCTTGAGACGCCTCCTGCGGGGCCGCCAAATCAACCGGGAACAAAAACTTGTTATCCCGGAAAAATTCATGCCGCATCATCCCCCAGACAATCATACCGGCCACCGTTGCCGAACCTTGCATCTGCGTGGCGTATTTAGCGTTCAACTCTTTACGTACCTGCATGATGAGCGAGAAATCGACAAACAACCGCGCCCGGAAAATACGGTCTCCGCAATAAATAACTTCCGGCCGTGCCTCCGGCGAGGTTAATGCCGGATAGACAATTTCTCCGGCGGAACCCCACTGCCGTTTTAATTTTTCCAGAATTTCCTGCATCGGCATCCCGTCCACCGGAACATGATGATACTGAAACCACAAGTCCACTTCCGACAAATCATCGGTGAAGCGGCAGAAAATATTCAGCAATCCCCACCCCGGATGACGGCGGCGGCGCAAATCCGGCGTGCGCAGTCTATCCCGTAACGAGGTGTTGCAGTTATAATCAAAGTTGATAAAAGTGGCGGTAAACAGGCGGTCGATTAGAATTTTCAGCTCTATCTTGCCGGGAATGCTGAACTGTTTGGTGCGACTGGCCCAAAAGTGCAGTCTTAACAACAATTCCGGCGTTCTAACTCGATCCGACTTGGCCAGTAACGCATTGTACTCCTGCACAAAACGGTGCAATAACAACTCCAGCTGTTCCTGATTTATGGCGTTAAAATGGTTCTGCCGGGGGTCAAAAAACGGATGTAACGCCAACAGTTTTCCATCCCGGTCATATTCGGCTTCCACAATATCGATAAAAAATACCTTCCGCCGCTTTAACTTCATTACACCTGGTTCCACCGCCCAATAGTAGTCGCCCTGATTAGACAAAAACTCGCTTAACCGGTGCTGTAACTGCGCCTTAGCCTCCAGCGTATCCTTTGGCTTCATATAGTCATTATAATAGCGCAAGCGGAATGAACCGAGAACAAATTTAGAATATTCGTTTCGCAAAAAAACCCCGGTGGCGGCACGCCAGCCATTTTCCTTGGCTCGTAAGCCGCAGAACTTTAAAAATTGCAGAATTTTAATAAAAAGCAACAAAAATGCCGTACCGACGGTCCAGCGGTCAATAAGTTTACTCATGTGCAACTTAGATTTGTCGCCGTCAATTTTAGGCATTGGAATGGCTTTTTTCAGTGCGGCTTTTAGTGGAGACACCGGTACGGCCATTGTTGCCACCGGCATAATGTGCCGTTCTTCCACGGTTTTTGCCGCCTTAAAAACCTCGATTTGCGAATTAAAAAATTCACTTAGCAAATCCGCCGTGGTCTCCGGCTGTTCCTCATGCGGGGCGTTCCCGCAGTTCTGAATTATCCGTACTTTACTGTTAGACATTATACTGTGCAGGGTAAATGCATCGACCAAGTCCACAATCTGGTCTTTCTCTCCCCACATGATTAAAACCGGGCATTCTATCGCCGATAACACTCGCATAAAATCGGCTTGATTAGGCCGAACATAGGCTTTACCGGCCGCAATAATCGCCTCTTTACTGCCCGGCATACTGATAATTTCTGCCAATCGATTTATTTGAGCGTCGGTAATGCGGGCCGGATTGTAAAACTGACTGCGCAATAAAACATAGCTGATAATATTGGCTTGAGTATGCCGTAACAACGGGTTGCCGGCGGCATCGCTATATAGATTTTTTATCTGCAGTGGAGCATTTTTACTTATTCCGGGGATATCCCAAACCGCCAGCTTAGACACGTTCTGCCGAATTTCCGCATCGGCCATACTAAGCAACGCCACCGTAGCTCCGGTGGAGTGCCCGGCCAGAATAAAATTTTTCAGTTTTAAAATACGGAAAAACTCCTGCACCAATACCGCCTGATGGTACAGCGACACGCTGTCGAGGCTGTTTTTGTCTGAAAAACCAAAACCGTTTAAGTCCAGCGCAATGTAGCGATACTGCTCCGGCATAAACTCCAAAAGGTCGTAAAACGAGCCGCTGAAGCCGATAAGCCCGTGCAAAAGCACCACCACCGGCTTATCGCTTTCCGGCGCACTATCCAGATAAGACAGGTTGTGCTGGGTTTTACCTAACGCTAAAACAATATATAAACGCTGAAAATTCATAATATAATGTACGGCAAAAATTTATTTAAAGCTCTTTAATGACTCAATAATAGCTTCTCGATGCGGATTTTTTTCCACGCCAATCAGCATGAACGAGCCGCATATAACCACCGGATATTTTAGCCCGTTGCACATGGCGTACTTCTTCAAAGCGTAATTATCCAGAGTCGCTTTCATTTTCTTGTTGCTTAAATCGTACTTGTAAATACCGATTTCCTGGTCTTCAACATCATCAAACTGCACCGCACAGCCGCGCATGGAGTGGAAAACGGTTTGATCCACCGGCGTAACTTGAGTAACATTTAACCCGGAACTGCGAAAATGCTCCACCACATCCGGCAGTTCCAAATGGTTATTGCTGTATCCGGAGATACATCCGGTAAATAACATAATGCCACACATAATTATTATACCGGCCGCGAACGCTTTTAATTTCATTTTCATCCTTATTTTAGTGTTTGTTACAACCGCAACCGCCGCCGCACTGGTGGCGATGCTCGCAAGACTCTTCCGCCGCACAGGAGACCCTGCCCACGCTGAAGCCGGACAACAAACGAGTTGTCTGTTTACTTTGACAATCCGGGCAAGCAGTTTGTTCGGTATTTACTTTAACAATCTGCTCAAAAATCCTGCCGCAGTTGTTACATTTATAATCAAAAATCGGCATTGCAACTTTTCCTTATTGTGTTATATTATAATTTATGGTGTTTTTGTTTTTTTTCAATTCCCAAAACAGGCTATTTATGACAAAATATGTAAACGTGGCGGCCGCCGTGATTGAAAACGGCGAAAAAGTACTGATTTCAAGCCGACCGGCGGGGAAGGGCGGCGCCGGATTCTGGGAGTTCCCCGGCGGAAAACTGGAGCCGGGCGAGTCTTTTGCCGTGGCTTTAAGGCGTGAACTTTATGAGGAACTGGCCATTGAAAAGGTGCTGGTGCTGGATACCGTATATACCAAAACTCACGCTTATCCGGATGCTACAGTGCTGGTGCATTTTATCCGCTGCCGCCTGCCGGAGGGCAATGTAAAGATTACACCAATGGAGAATCAAGAGTATAAATGGGTGGAACGCAAACAGCTGAACCGGGAATTATTGCTGGCGGCCGATGCGCAGGTGGCGGGATTTTTGGCAAAATCTGGAAATTGATTTGCATTTATCGCTTTTTGATTGTATAGTTGAATATAATTGTATATATAATAATGTATAGATTGGGAAGGATGGAAAAATGCGGTTAAAACATAAATATATTACCACTGCCGTTCTGATGGCGGGGATGTCTTTCGGGGCGGTTACTCTATGCGGGGCGGAAATGCCGAAGTCTTTTACGCCGCAAGTCTGGCAGCAGGCGGAAGGCAAATTTTTACTGACCAATGCGGAGTATATGGAGTTGCTGAAAGTGGCGTCGTCGGACTTGACCATGCTGGAAGCGTGGCGCAGTCAACAAATCTCCAACCCGGAAATGCTGGAATTGAACGCAAAATTAAGTGCCTCGGTGCAAGCCGAAAATTTGTTGAGCGGTGACGAAAACCGCAATCTGCTCTATTTACAGCGGCGCGAATCCGACCGCATTCGCAGTGAAATTGACAACTGGTGGCGGAAACGTGAGAAGACCGAAGAATTTCAAAGTCTGGTCCGCAAGTCGGATGAGTCAAATAAAAAATTGTACGATGCGGCATGCAAAATTTTGGCCAAAAATAAGGACGCCGACGCCAAGGCCGCATTAAGTATGCTGAACACTACCGGCGCAATTGCAATTCCACGGCAGCTGGATAAAGTTGCGCCCGCCAAAAAAGCGGTTAAGAATGCGGCAATGCCCATGGATGATGTGGAGTTGTTTAAAAAGTATGAAAAAGAGTATTTATTGAAAAATCCGGCTTATACTTTGGCTAAAAGCCGCAGTGACAAGGCGTTTAACATTTTGTCGCAATGGCAGGAACTCCAGATGACCGGCACCCCGGAGGGTAAAACCGCTTTGGCGGATTTCCAAACCGCGGCGGCTCAAGTAACCAAACTGGCCGCCGCCGAACCGGTAAATCAGGCAAAACTGGAGTCGGCACAAGAGACATTGCGGCTGGAAAGCGAAAATTTACGTAAATTTCAGGCCGAAATGTTCCGCAATGACCGCCAGAATCGCATTTTAACCGATTCATATTATGAAGCCCGGCATGAGGCGTTGGTTAAAGCCGTGGAATTGCTGGCCGCCGCCGAAGATGCGGATATGCAGGCCTTAAGCCGCCGGGTGGCGGAATCGCTGAATACGCCGGTAACGGCGGAAGATTCGGCCCTGTGGAGTGCCGATGTAAAATTGACTCCGGCGGAACAGAAGTTTTTTGCCAACGATAAAATGTATGCAACCTTAAAACGGGATTACGAAATTACCCGCAATATGCTGAAAGAGTATCAGCATCAAGTTTTATCCAATACGGCGGAAGGTACGGTTCTGCTGAATGATGTGGCGGATTTACAAGCCAAATTACAGCAGGCCAAACAGCAGAAGCAGGCTGAAAAAATGATTGCAGACTTAACCGCCAAACGGAATCATGCGGTACAGGAACTTGGAAAAATCTACAGGAAAGAGTTAGCTAACTCGCCATCCAACCGCACCTTACAGCGAAAAGTTGCAGACAGCCGAAGTGCATTGTATAAATATGCGGCGGAAAAATTAAGCACCAATAAAGACCCGGAAGCTAAAACTTTGCTGGAGCGGATAAAATGAATAGTGTCGTAAAATTTTTGGCGTTATTATTACTGGCCGTCGGTTTGTCGGGGTGCGTGAGCGTGCAGGAACGCGAGTCGAATCGACTGGCGGGGCATTACTCCGGCACCGATAATAATTGGTTTGTGGACGTAATGAAAGATGGTACTTTCCGCTTTTCGTTCTGGGAGCAGGGCGATACTAACGCTAATCGGCCGACAACCTTAGGCGGATACTGCGATTTTGAAAGTGCCGAGGACCCGCTGGTGCCGGACTTAACCATTAACGCCGCTCTGCTGTCCGGTAAATTTAAATTTGAGTTTGTGCCGGAACGTGAACAGTTGAACGTGATTTTATTATTGCCGGATGACCATCATTTAGTTATGGCCAATGGAAATAAAGTAAAGTTATTCCGCACCAAACGCAATCCGCAATTACGGGTAACTTTGTGAGTTTTTTATGTTTTTATGCTAAAAAGTATTTTTTGATAACTATTATCAATTGCATTTGTCTATAATAATGGTATATTAAAGGGCATGGAATAATCCCGGAAATACGGGCAATAATATTGAAAGCGTGAGATAAATGTATAACGTGAAATCCGGCAAGGCCGAAGAGTTTATTTGCGATGAAGAAATTATGGAGTCGCTGAAATATGCGGCGGAAAATAAGTCTAATCGTGAATTGATAAAAGAGATAATTGCAGAAGCTAAACTTGGCAAAGGCTTGCCGCATCGGAAAGCCGCCGTATTGTTGGAATGCGATCAGGCGGATTTGAATGAAGAGATGTTCGCTTTGGCCAGAGAGCTGAAACAGAAGCTGTACGGTAACCGCATAGTAATGTTTGCCCCGTTGTACTTATCTAATTACTGCATAAATGGTTGTGTATACTGTCCCTATCATGCTAAGAACAAGCACATGCCACGCAAAAAACTTACGCAGGAAGAGATTGAACGTGAAGTAATTGCCTTGCAGGATATGGGCCATAAACGCCTGGCGCTGGAAACCGGTGAGGACCCGGTAAATAACCCGATCGAATATGTATTGGAAAGTATAAAAACCATATATAATATCAAGCATAAAAACGGTGCCATCCGCCGGGTAAATGTGAATATTGCGGCGACAACGGTGGAAAATTATCGTAAACTGCATGACGCCGGTATCGGTACATATATTTTGTTTCAAGAGACTTATAACAAAAAAGCGTATGAAGAACTGCACCCCACCGGGCCGAAAAGCAATTACGCCTATCATACCGAAGCGATGGATCGAGCCATGCAGGGCGGTATTGATGATGTCGGTATCGGTGCCTTGTTCGGGTTAAATCTGTACCGTTATGACTTTGTGGGCTTGCTGATGCATGCCGAGCATTTGGAGGCGGCGCATAATTGCGGACCGCATACAATCAGCGTGCCGCGGATTCGCCCGGCAGACGACATTGACCCCACAAAATTCAGTAATTCTATTGATGATGATACGTTTGCAAAAATTGTGGCGGTGTTGCGTATTGCAGTGCCATATACCGGAATGATTGTATCCACCAGAGAGTCGCAAAATTGTCGTAAACGGGTGTTGGAGTTAGGGATTTCGCAAATTTCCGGCGGTTCACGCACCAGCGTCGGCGGTTATGTGGAGCCGGAACGCGACGACAGTTCGGCACAGTTTGATGTAAATGACACCAGAACGCTGGATGAGGTGGTAAACTGGTTGCTGGAGTTAGGCTATATCCCCAGTTTCTGCACGGCGTGTTATCGGGAAGGGCGTACCGGCGACCGTTTTATGCAGTTGGTTAAAGCCGGCCAGATTGCAAACTGTTGTCTGCCCAATGCCTTGATGACGCTGAAAGAGTATCTGGAAGATTATGCCGGTGCGGACACCGTAAAAAAAGGCGAAAAAATGATTGCCGCATGTGTGGAAACCATTCCAAATCCCAAAGTAAAGTCGATTGCCAAAGAGAATTTGGCGAAACTGCATGACGGGAAGCGGGATTTCAGATTTTAAGATTATAGAAAAAAGTGAATAAGCAGATACGTAAACGCAGTCAATTTTATTTGATTTTAGGGTTGGCGCTGTTTTGTTTTAACAGCGTCTTCCATCCCTTGGTGCATACGGATTGCCGCCTAAAGGTGCGTAGTTCGCATACTTGGGCGGCGTTTACCACGGCATATTCTCAGCCGCACAGTGAAGGGGCGTTTGCCTGGCGACACGATGATTTGTGCCCGCTTTGCTATGGAAACAATGTATTCTTACCGTTGCAAAGTCAATATATCCCGACAGAGAAACCCCTGCCGGACAATTTATGTTGTCTGGCGATTAATTCGGTAATCAATCGTCATATTGCGGTTTATCAATCGCGTGGTCCGCCGTTAGGGTAAAACGGAAAAAGCTCTGTTATAATGCTACATATTCATACACACATCAAAAAAACGCATTATAATGGAGCTTTTCTTTTGCACCAAAACAACCACAAAAAACCTATGTGCAGACCATTTTTAAGCTCAGTTTTTCAAAATATGCACAATCTCCCGGCCGTTATCCAACATTATTTACGTTAATAATATTTTTTGTAGCTCTTGCCCCAGTTGGGTAAAACCACGTGTATTGTCATTGTTGCGTTTCATATTTATCTCCAGGATTTCGGGACAAAAAGATTGCGCGGCAACCGTCCCGTGTGAAACTGCGCAAGTAAAGTTCCTTTGATTGCGACTGATTTATGCCGTATCAGTCAAAACGGTTTTGTTATGTTTTATGCTACGTCATCTTCCTATTCTCCTTCCATGTAGTTGTTGCCACGATTGCCTTCTTACAGTTTCTTTGCCGATTTTTCGAAAGTGTGCGGTCTTTTTTCAAAAAATCTTGTTTTTTTCGACGCCTGT
>CAZEHZ010000014.1:0-30276 GCA_964512385.1 uncultured Victivallaceae bacterium
GTGTACGCGAGGGCTATAACGTGCCGTCAGGCGTAGGCGTCCGAATAGACGGGGATGTCTTCGGAACCATCACCCCATTCGATCAGTGCGGGGGCTATCGGCGGGGCGCGGATCGGCATTCCCAGACAGGCCAGTATCTTCCGTATCGCCTCGGGCGGGTTGACCGCGCACAGGATGCGCATCCCGCAGGTACAGATGACAGCGCGATGCCGTGACGATTCGGCAGATCGTTGACTGGATAAATTTTGTTCTTTTCCGTGATTTTGTTGCTTGACAATGGTTTGGCGGATGGTATTTTAAAGATTGAAAGCTTCCGGATTCGCCGGAAGAGGTTCACATAACAGAAAATTATAAGACGTTCGCAATGTCCGCTCAAGAAATTTGCCGCTTATTTTTCTTATCCACATTAAAATCTAGCGAGGGCTTTACTAAGCTTGCCCCTTCCGCCGTTGTCATAATCGGTTATGGCATCGCATTTTATTTTCTTTCTCTGGTTCTGAAATCCATCCCTGTCGGTGTTGCTTATGCAGTCTGGTCGGGACTCGGCGTCGTCATAATTACAGCCATTGCCTGGTTGCTTCATGGGCAAAAGCTTGATGCGTGGGGCTTTGTAGGTATGGGGCTCATAATTGCTGCCTTTTTGCTCGCCCGATCCCCATCGTGGAAGTCGCTGCGGAGGCCGACGCCATGGTGACGGTGTTCGGCATTCTGAATCTCACCGAGGACTCCTTCTTCGATGAGAGCCGGCGGCTAGACCCCGCCGGCGCAGATCAGTCTGGCGGCGGGAGCGGATCAGGCGTTTGACTCGGTGTTTGCGGTATTCCACATTTCGTGGATGACGCCGGTGATGTGCTTTTTGCTGGCATACGGAGCGATCACGATGGTGGTGACGTGGGTGCTTGGTCCGTCGAAGGGAGTGCTGGAAGTCGCGAAGGAGGGATACCTTCCGAATTACTGGCAATACCGGAACAAATACGGAATGCCGACGCGGATTTTGACGGCGCAGGGGATTATTTCCTCGCTGTTGGCGTTGGTGGTGTTGTTCATGCCGACGATCAGCGGAGCGTTCTGGATCATGTCGGCGTTGACGGCGCAGTTGTATATGATTATGTATTTGTTCATGTTTGCGGCGGCGATCAAGCTTCGTTATTCGCAGCCTGACGTGAAGCGTCCGTACAAGGTGCCCGGTGGTAAACTTGGAATGTGGCTGGTGTCGGGAATTGCATTTTTGACGGCCGCGTTTGCGATCGTGGTGGGTTTCATTCCGACGCCGGGAGTTCGTGCGGAGGGAGTGGAACATGTGGTGTTGTATGTCGGTTTTCTGTTCTTCGGTTCGTTGGCGTTCATAGCGTTGCCGGTACTGCTGTACCATCGTTATGAAGCGAACAAGCGTAAGAATCAGGTGACCGAGTAACGGTAGTGTATTCCGGGGCTTCCTGTTTGAGGTGGGGGCCCCGGAATTTTTCGCATAAAAAAGTAAAATTTTGCTTGCAAAACGTGGGAGAGATGGTATATTAATAACACAGACGCGGGAAACAGCGTTTGTGATGGATTGATAATGTCGGGGTGTGGCTCAGCCTGGTTTAGAGCGTTGCGTTCGGGACGCAAAAGTCGGAGGTTCGAATCCTCTCACCCCGAGGTTTTGAAGCTTGCTCAAAACAATCCGGACTGGGGTTACGACCGCATTGCCGGAACGATGCGGTATCTCGGCTACGATGTCTGCGCCAGCACGGTCAAACACATTCTAAGCGACTACGGCATTGTTCCCGATCCCGAACGGCGATTACGCGGCGATTGGGATCAATTTATCGAAACTCAGCAATATTCCACTGCGTCCACCGATTTTGCACAGGTGGAACGGCTGACGCCATTCGGGTTGGTTCGTGAGAGCCTTTTATTCTTTATGGACATTGGCAGCCGGGAAGTTCGGTTTGGAGGAATGGTTCATGCACCGGACAGCAACTGGACAACGCAGATTGCCCGGAATATGTGCGATATGTGGGATGGTTTTCTGCTGGGCAAAAAATATCTGATTCACGACCGCGACAGCCTGTTCAATAAACAGTTCGACGCGGTCTTTGAATCCATTGGAATCACCATAAAGAAGCTGCCGCCGTTCACACCGCAGATGAACGCCCGCATGGAGAACTTCATTCGGGCGCTCAAGACGGAGTGCCTGGACAAAATGATTTTCTCGTCCGCAGCGCAGTTGCGGTATGCGGTGAATCAGTATCTGGAATATTGGAACCACTACCGTCCGCATGCCGGTCTTGGCGGCGCGATGGTCAAACCATACGAACAGGACATGGACGGCGAGATCACCGAGGTGTCGTTCCTCGGCGGACTGCTGCACGGATACCGCCGGGAAAGGCGCGCGGCGTGAGCGTAAGGAATTTATGCACCCCCGTGAGGAACGGCATACCGACCTTACGGAAATTCTCCGTTTTAATGGCGGGGTAGAAGTGATAAACCGCGACAAAGACTTTTTGATTTGAGCTTGACTTTGAGCGATGGAGAATGGCATTCGGACAGTTGTTCCGTTCCGCCGATGCGAAATTCTCCAGTCGCAGACAGGGTGTTGTGAGCAAATGAGCGCGACTCGACTTTTCGAGGAGTGGTCATTTTGAGCTTGATTTCATAGCTCCGTGAAAAACGGAGAATGATTTTGGACGACCTATCGACGGCTCCCAGCCGTAAAGTCCATTCTGCAATGCGCCGAGCATTTCGCAAACAGAGAATAGCAAATACCTCATCTTCAATCCGTTGCACAGACGGAGAATCGCGCCTGCTAATTTATACAGCCCCGACGATTAAGGTTATGGCGGCGATCACCGAACCGTTTTCATCATAAATCGGCATTGACATGGCGGTAATATTCCAACGGTTTTTCCGTAAATTCAAGGCATAACCCAACCGCTTTACGTTTTTAACGGCACTTAAAATCAGTTCCGGCGTTTGATTTTCCGGAATCGACGCATCGCATTGTGCCGCAATTTCCATAATTTCTTCATCGGTTGACGCCACCAGCAAGGCGGCCCCTACCGAACCTTCGGTCAACGGAAAACTGCTGCCGATTTGTCCGGTTAAAGTGATCGGGCCATGCGGCTCGGCCCGCAACAGCGTAACCTGCTCAAAACCGCGGCGGATCGAAATTTTACAGGCAATTTCATATTTTTCCGCCAAATCATCAATAATACCTTGTGCCCGTTCCAGCATATCCAGTCGATTTTGAAACGGGTACAGCAAAGGCAATAATCCATTATCCAGCGTATAAATTCCCAGCGCATTTTTGCCCACCCATTTATGCGTAAGCAAAGTTTGCAGAATGCGGTAAGTCGTACTCATGGAAATATTTAGCGACTTCTGTATTTCCGCCTGACTTGCTCCGCAATCTCTTTTAGACAACAACTCCAGTAACAAAATAGTTTTTTCAACAGCCGGTATTTTATTGTTCATATTTGAACACCTTATATTATTATTTGAACTACAGAGTATATAATATCGCTGATAAAAAAAATTGCAAGTTAAAAAAACAAGAAAAACAAGATTATTTCAAATTAAATTCGCGCGCATTGCGGTTGGCGAGTGCGGGGAAAATTGGCATTATCGACTCATTAGGAGTTATTGCTATAAAAAAATGCACTCCTGAAGTTTTATCAACTTTAGGAGTGCATTTAAACAAAACAAACTAAAAACAAGTGCGGTTATTGATTGGAAACTACTTCTGCATCCACAATTTCTGCACCGTCTTTGGTACGCTTTACTCCGGTGTGAGTGTGCTTATGCCAGCTGGCCACAATCGGGCTGGCTACACAAATACTGGAGTAAGTACCGATAATTACCCCTAACAGCATTACCAATACAAAGTCATTGATACTGATACCACCGAAGAAGAACAGAATTACCAGCACCATTAACGTAGTTACCGATGTTAGTATAGTTCGGCTCAACGTTTGGTTTAAGCTCAAATTTACCACACTGGAATACTTTAAGGAGGGATTTAAACCCAAGTCTTCACGAATACGGTCAAACACTACAATCGTGTCGTTCAACGAATACCCGATAATGGTCAGCAACGCCGCAATTACCGGCAATGAAATCTCACGCCCGCATAATACGAATATACCCGTGGCAATGATAATGTCATGGAACAACGCCAAAATCGCCGCCATACTGTAACCGAATTCATAGCGGAAAGAGATATAAATCACAATCGCCACAAAACTCCAAAATACCGACCATACCGCCGAACGACTGAAAGTGTCGCCAGCCATACTGCCGATAGAGGTATCTTCGCCGCCGTTTAATAAAGCAGTGGGATATTTACTGTTCATTTCACGCATAATGCGCTCTTTAGCGGTTTCGGCGTTGGCTTTGCCGGACTGCACGGTGTCTCGAATCAAAATCTGCAGCGTGCGTTCCGACTCATTCGTCGGGTTATTTTTATACGTAACCTTAATACCTTCATAACCAAGCGCTTTTAATGATTTTTCCAAATCATTTACCGGAATACGTTCGGTATAATTAAAGGTAATCTGATTACCGCCGGTGAAGTCAATGCTAAGCATTTCTTTACCTTTTAAAGCCATTATTACCAAAGATGATACCAACATAATGCCGGAAATTGTATAGAAAATACGGCGTTTGCCCATAAAGTCTATTTTCGGCTTGGACAAAAATGAAAACATCTTCATCGTCTTAAAGCTAAACATCCGGGCCAGAATGTCAAATAACAACCGTGTAAGCACCAAAGCACAGAATACACTGGTAATGATACCGATACACAATGTTACCGCAAAACCCTTAATTGCCCCGGTACCAATACTGTACAGGATAATCCCCGTGAATAACGTGGTTAGGTTGGAGTCCAGCACGGCACTGGAGGCCTTACTGTAACCCAGTTCTATCGCTTCGCCTAAATTTTTGCCTAAATTGAGTTCTTCACGGATACGTTCAAAAATCAGCACGTTGGCATCCACCGCCATACCGATGGTAAGAATAATCCCGGCAATCCCCGGCAGTGTCAAGGTGGCACTGAACGCCGCCAAAGCACCTAAAACCAAAACAATGTTTATCGTTAAGGCAGTTACCGCCACCAAACCGGCACGCAAATAGTAAACGGCAATAAATATTGCTACTAATAACAACGCCAACGCCCCGGCATAAATACCGTTACGCACGTTGTCCGCCCCTAAAGTCGGGTCCATATCGAACATGGCTTCACGTTCAATTACAAACGGAATACTGCCGCTGGACAAAGCATCGGCGATCTGCTTAACTTCTTCCTGCGAAAAATCCCCGGTAATCTGCGCACTGCCGTCAATAATCGGCGTCTGAATTGTGGGGGCGCAATACAAACGGTCATCCAGCACAATTGCCAAACGTTTGTGCAAATTGCGGGTACTTACTTCCGCAAAGCGTTTAGTACCGGCGGTGTCAAAACGCAGTGCAATACTGCGCTGACGATTGGTGGGGTCCTGTTGCGGGAATGCTTCCCGAATCCCCTGCCCGTCCATTTCCCAGCGTTTCTTAATGAACACATAATCACGAGTCGCCTGCCGTTCGCCGTTTTTGTTTTTCTTAAACTCCACGGTCTCCTTTAACTCATAGCCGACCGGCGGAGTATAACGCCGTCTGCCGGCATCATCTAAAGCCAGATATTCCGCTACTAAGCGGCTGTTGTCTTCATGCACCAAATGGAAGCGCAAGCGGGCGCTCATGCTGACCAGATTGGCGAGTTTCAATTTTTCTTCTTTAGATACCACCGGCGCACGCAAGGCGATAAAAGAGTCGCCATACGGCACGATTTCGCTTTCATTAATGCCCTGGTCTTCCAAACGGGAGCGCAGAATTTCAATAATCTGATCGCGATGGCGGTCAAAATTCTTCATCTGTTCTTCATAACGCCCCTGCCGGGCAATCGCTTCAGACTCGGTTTCTCCCGGGGTGGGAGTGGCATCCGGCGAAACCAGCTTTAAGGTAAATTCCACCCCGCCGGCCAAGTCCAAACCTAAACGGATGGAGCTGGCGGCTTCTTTACGGATGGAGCTGATAGCGTCGGCATTATTTTCCAAACGGTCAGATTTTAACAAATCCGGCAGATAAACCCCATTACTGTTGGCGGCGGTAAACAGCGCCGAGGCGTCAAACTCCTCTTTGCCTTCCTGCTTCAGCTTTAAGGCGTCCTGTTCCACCTGTACGGCCACCGGGTCAGTCGGATTCTTTAACATCTTATGGAACGTGGCAAAAAAATCACGCTCCCCCAACGGATACATGGAGGCGGCAAACACTCCAATCACAATCAGAGTGATAATAAGCCTCAGTAAAATCGGTTTTTTATTCATAACAATATAAATTTACTTTTCCTGTTTAGTGTCAATGCTGTCTACTTTCGGCAATGCGCCGGAAACGCCGGTTTTGGCAATTTCAATACGAACATTGTTGGCAATTTCCAGCAGAAAAGCGTCATCTTTCACTTCTGCTACAGTACCATAGATACCGCCGGTGGTTACCACACGGTCGCCCTTCATAATCTGGTTCAGAGCTTCCTGACGTTTTTTAGCCTGTTTTTTCTGACTGCTGCTCATGAAAAACATGAATACCACAAAAATCAGCACCAACGGCAGCATCTGCATTAAACCGCTGCCCATACCCTGCGGCTGCGCCTGCGCTTCCGGAGCGGCACCGGCGTTTACGTCTACAGTTACCGATTCCTGAGCTACCGGAGCGGCGTCTGCCTGCCCAATTAACAAGAAGTTGTTCATCGTAATTTTTCCTTTTCTTTATGTTATTATTACAAATCAAAATCATACAAAACTTTCAAATATACACCAAGATTCACATTTTGGCAAATTTATACCGAAGAATTTATGATTTTTTACCTTTTTTTGTGTCAAAACCTAAAAAAATTACAAAATAATGCCCAAAACCCCTTTAAACGTTTAAAAAAATGCTTGCAAGCTCTGAATAAAGGTGTATATTATGGAGTCATTTGAAAATTAAAAACAATGGAGATGTGATTAATGAAACCGACATTAGTGCTGCTGGCGGCCGGAATGGGTTCCCGTTACGGCGGGTTGAAACAGCTTGATCAATTAGGGCCGAACGGCGAAACCATTATGGATTATTCGATTTTTGACGCCGTGCGTGCCGGATTCGGCAAAGTGGTTTTTGTGATTCGCCGTGATATTGAAGAACAGTTCCGCACTCAAATCGGCAGTCGTTATGCCGGGGTGGTTCCGGTGGAGTATGCATTTCAGGAGCTGAATGATTTGCCGAACGGTTTTTCCGCCCCCGCCGACCGGGTTAAGCCGTGGGGAACCGGCCATGCCGTATATGCCGCCCGCAATGTGGTGGGCGATGCGCCGTTTGCCGTGATTAATGCCGATGACTTTTATGGTTCGCACGGTTTTCAAGCCATTGCCGGCCATTTTGCCCATAGCTGCGAAAACTGCATTTGCGCTTTTATAATGAACAACACCTTGTCGGCCAACGGTACGGTTTCCCGCGGGGTATGTACCGCCGATGCAAACGGTTATCTAAACGGCGTGGTGGAGCATACCAAGTTGGCGCCTTATGCCGGCATGGTGCGCAGTTACCGGGAGTCCGGCGACGATATGATTTTTAACGGCACGGAACCGGTGTCGATGAATTTATGGGGATTCCGCCCCGGTTTGTTTGCCGAACTGGAAGTACTGTTGACGGAATTTTTACAAGCTCACGGCAACGAACTGAAAAGCGAATTTTATATCCCGTTTGTAGCCGACAGTCTGATTCACCGCAAAGGCGAAAAGTTTAAACTGTTGATGTCGCCGGACAACTGGTTTGGCGTAACTTACCGGGAAGACCGTGAATTTGTGCAGAACAGTATTGCCGAATTGGTGAAATCCGGCAAGTATCCGACACCGTTATTTAAGTAAAAGAAAGAGGACGGCAAGTTATGACTCAGGAAGCTCCGAAATTCAAACTTAAAGAAGTTTGCGCCTTGTTCCGCATTTACGGCGAATTTATCAGTGCATTGCCATACGGCGGCGGCCATATTAATGACACCTTTCAGGTTACATATAATCAAGGCGGCACCATGGTGCATTATACTTTACAGCGCATCAATACCAACGTGTTTAAAAAGCCGTTGGAATTGATGGAAAATATTATGCGGGTTACCGAACATATCCATACTAAAATCGAAAGTGCGGCCAACGGAGCCACTGGACGCTATGCGTTGCAACTGGTGCGCTCTCAGCATGGCAAACCATACGCTTTCGGTCCCGACGGCTATATGTGGCGGTGTTATCTGTTTATTGAACACACCCGCACTTATGATGTGCTGGAAAATACTAATATGGCATATCAGGCGGCCAAGGCTTTCGGCGGCTTTCAACTGGATTTAGTGGACTTGCCCGGCTCCAGACTGCATGAGGTGATTCCAGATTTTCACCATACCCCAAAACGGATTGCGGCGTTAAAAAACGCTGTGCATAATGACCGGTTCGGGCGCTTGAAAGAGGTTCGCAAAGAGGTGGATTTTGTGCTGGAGCGGGAAGCGGACTGCGGAATTTTATTGAATCTGAACGCCTCCGGTGATATTCCGGAACGCATTACGCATAATGACACTAAGTTGAATAACGTGTTGCTGCATAATGAGACCAGCGAAGGCGTATGCGTAATCGATTTAGATACCGTAATGCCCGGCTTGGTGCATTATGATTTTGGCGATATGCTGCGCACCGGTACGAGTCCGGCGGCGGAAGACGAAATGGATTTGAATAAAGTTTATATGCAGTTTGAGATGTTTGAGGCTTTACTGCGGGGCTATTTGAGCCAAACCGGCAGTTTCCTGACCAATGCCGAACGTGAATATCTGCCGTTTGCCGGCAAGTTGATTACGCTGGAAATCGGCACCCGGTTCCTGACTGATTATCTGGACGGCGACATTTATTTTAAAATTCATCGCGAAAAACACAATCTGGATCGCTGTCGCACTCAGTTTAAACTGGTGGCGTCGATGGAACAGCAGGCCGATGCGATGATGAATCTTTTACACAATATATAGGAGCAGTAAAAATGCGTGTATTAATTACCGGCGGAGCCGGATTTATCGGCAGTCATTTAGTGGAATATTGGCAGGATAAGGCCGATGTTGTGGTTTTGGACAACCTCCGCACCGGGTATTTAAAGAATATCGCCAATTTCAAGCATACTTTTATCAATGGTGATATTCGTGACCGTGCCGTGGTGCGGAAGGCCATGGAAGGCGTGGATTATGTGTTCCATCTGGCCGCTTTAATCAGCGTGCCGGAGTCGATGGAAAAAATTACCGAATGTGTGGACTTGAATGTAAACGGTCTGCTGACGGTATTTGAAGAAGCCGCCCGTGCCGGAGTAAAAAAACTCTGCTTCAGTACCTCGGCCGCTATTTATGGCGACAATCCGGTGGTGCCGAAGGTGGAAGCCATGTTCCCGGAACCCAAAAGTCCGTACGCCATTACCAAGCTGGACGGCGAATATTATGCCGGCATGTTTACTCAACTCGGCAAACTGAAAGTGGCGTGCCTGCGTTATTTTAATGTTTTCGGCCCCCGTCAGGACCCGAACAGCGCATACGCGGCCGCCGTGCCGATTTTTATTCAGCGGGCATTGGCCAATCAGCCGATTAAGGTATATGGCGACGGCGAACAGACCAGAGACTTTATCTTTGTTAAAGATATTGTGGCCGCCAACGTGTATATGGCTACGCATGAAGAGTATACCGGCGTGTATAATGTAGCCTACGGCGGTAAGCAGACCATCAATGAACTGGTGGGTAATATCATAAAACTTACCAGTTCCTCCAGTACAGTGGAGCATGCCGAAGAGCGTGCCGGTGATGTAAAACATTCTATGGCCAAAGTGGATAAATTATTGTCCACCGGATTCAAGCCGCAATATACTTTTGCGGAAGGTTTGCAACAGACTATTGAATTTTTCCGTAATCGGTAGTATATTAGTAAGGTTCCCAAATATATTAACTCTTTAATAAACGGAGATTTGTTAAAATGGAAGTAATCATTCGTCCAACCACGGAGTCGGCAGTAAAGCTGGCCGCCAAAATTATTGCCGAAGACCTGCGCAAGAATCCGAAGATGGTTCTGGGACTGGCTACCGGCCGTACTATGGAATCAGTTTATGCCGAACTCGCCAAAATGTATCGTGAAGAAGGTTTGGACTTCTCGCAGGCTAAGAGTTTTAACTTGGATGAATACATCGGCCTGGCCGGTGATGACAAGAACTCTTATCGCTACTACATGAACCATCATTTGTTCAATAATGTTAATATCGACAAGAACAAAACCAATCTGCCGAACGGTTTGGCCGCCGATGCCGCCGCCGAAGGCGAACGCTATGAAGCCGCAATTAAGGCGGCCGGCGGTGTAGATTTACAGTTGCTCGGTATTGGTCGTGACGGCCACATCGGTTTTAATGAACCGTTGTCCAGCTTAAGCAGCCGCACCCGCGCCAAGGCCTTGACTCCGGAAACCTATGCTCAGAACGGGCCGTTGTTTGACAAACCGGAAGATATGCCGATGCGTGCTTTCACTATGGGCGTAGGCACTATTATGGATGCCAAGCGTGTATTACTGCTGATCACCGGTGCAGAAAAAGCTCAGATCACCAAGAAGGCGATCGAAGGCCCGGTTACCAGCATGATTTCCGCTACAGCCTTGCAGTTCCATAACAATGCGGTAGTGGTTTGCGATGCCGAAGCCGCCGCTTTGCTGGAAAACAAAGAATACTACAACTGGGTTTTTGCCAAAGAACCGCAGTGGAAAGAATATCAGAACATCTAATGTTCTGAAACGCTGACCAGAACAGACCGTTAATGCGGTCTTAGACGCAAAAAACACCATGTGTTATTAAAAATACCAAACACATGGTGTTTTTTATTCGGTCGGCTAAACAGTCGATAATGCAAAACCTGCCATATGGTTGATGTTGCATTATCGACGAATTCATGATATTCCGCATTTTATTTTTACGGACTCCGGAATATAGTTGCACTTATAAGTTGATAAATAATACTAAAAATAGATTTTTTATTTGCTTTTCAGGCTAATTATGGTAAATTAGGTAGTCGCTAATGCAAAAGGTAATTGGGTTGTAGACAAGGCGGCAAAAACGGCTAAAAGACCAATCATTAAGCGAATAATGAACGTTTACGATGTAATAGGTAGTATATTGAAAGACTAATAAGGACTTGTCGACATGAAAAACCATCTTACTTTGCGCAAGTTTGCCGCTCAAATAAATGTTTCTCCCGGAACCATATCGAAAGCGCTGAGGCCTCAGGACAAGTACCGACTGGCGGCCGGAACCGTGGCTTTTATTCAGAAGCAGGCGAAAAAGTTCAATTTTAATCTGCCGGAATGTACTGATTTTTACGGTAAACGCCAAACTCAAATCGGTTTTGTATGCGGTGCCATGCTGGAGAGTTGCGACCATAATGCTAAAAGAGAAAAACAGGTCTTGCGGCGGATGACGGCCGCCAATGTGGACGCCGCTATATATTGGCCGGGGCCGAAGCCGATAAAAGACTTTTTTCAAAAAAATTTAACTAAGGTGGAACAGTCCGTTTTAGACAACACCCCCTGCGTTTTCATCGGAGCCAATGCACCGGTAGAAACAGCCTACCGCATACACTACCCCATGCAGGTGGAATATGGCATAAACACGTTGGCAAAAGGCGATACGTCAATAACCATCGATACCACTGCCCAAGCGGTGAATATTGGTGAAAATTACATTATCGGCGGCAGCAACGGCCGTGGTGTAGTTACCGGTAACTCCAGGATTAAATTTAGCGGCGACGCCGGAAAACTGCTTTTCACCGGGTATATTTGCGGCGACAGTGCCAGTGGTTATTTTACTACCGAAACCGGTCAAAGAAAGTTCACCAAAGACGTGAAAGGGGAGCGGGCGTTGGTATTTGATGACTTTAATGGAGAGTTCAACGCCAAAAATATTGTGGCAATAGACACACTTACGTTTAAGAATGACGCAAAGCTAACATTTACCAATGCGATTGATCTGTCTGACGTAATAAACTGGAATTTTATCTATAGAGGATAAGTAAGCTTAAAAATATGGAAATTTCTGCCATTATCAACACATTGCCTTATGAGGCGGTAATAAATTTTACTTACCGTTGTAACTTGTCGTGTTCATTTTGCTACCAGCATGCGGAGCGTCGGCACGGCTGGGCCGAATTGACGTTAGCAGAATGGTTTAAGTTTATCGATGAACTGGCGGAAATGCAAATTTTCACCGTATCCGTATCCGGGGGCGAGCCGTTCAGTCATTCAATGTGCCGACCACTACTGGAGCGAATCGCCGCAAAAAAAATGCGGTTCAGAGTGTTTACTAACGGTACGCTGATCGGGGCGGCCGAGGCGGAATTTTTAGCCGGTTTAAAGCGGTGCGCTCAAATCCAGTTGTCGTTGGATGGCTTTGAGGCGGAACATGATGCGGTGCGCGGCAACGGCTCATTCCGCAAAACGCTACAGGCGTTAAAGTTTTTAACCGATGCCGGATTACCCGTGGTAAGTAATACGGTGGTTACCCGGCAAAACTATCGTAATATGGTGGAGTTTGCCAAATTTTTGGAAACACTGCCGTTGAATTATTATCGCTTAACGCCGAATAATGAATGCTGTGGCGAGGAGAATATTTCGCCCGCAATGCTGACGGTGGAAGAGCTGGCGGAGCTGATTGCCATGTTGGATTTAAACACCGAATCCTTACCGCATGCTTATCGGCATAACCTGCCGTTTGAACTGCTTAAGCAGATTCGGCAGGGCGGAGCGGAAAGTGGCGAGGCCGCACAGTGTTCAAACACTTTTTTTGCGTTTGGAGTTCATCCGGACGGTGCGGTAGTGCCTTGTCCGGACTCCCCGGAACCGATAATGGGGCATGTGGGCGAAAAGCCGTTCAGCGAGATTTGGAACGGCGAAGCATATCAGGATTTCCGCACTAAAGTGTTTGCCGGCAAAACCTTGACTAAGCCGGAATGCCAAGATTGTCAATTCGCTTTTTATTGCCGTAAATACTGCTATTTAACGCATAGCGAATATTACTGCCGGAAAAAACTTGCATTTTTGTTAGGTAAACTGGGGGTAACATGTTAGGCGGCACTAAACGTTCAACATTAGTTTTGCCGTTGTCCGGCGAGCGACTGGTCTGCTCCGCTGTCGGGTGGCATTCGGTGCGCAGCTTAAAAACTTTGGCCCGGTTACTGGAGTTAACCTGTACCGATGACCAGATTGAACCAGATGTGATTTTAAGCGATAAGACTTTAGCACATGAAACTAAATTTGACTTGTCTAAGACCGGGATGCCGTCGTTTTTCTTGTTGAATAGCGGAGCATTCGGGATAGTAAAGGAAGCCGGGTGGCCGCTGTATTTGGCTTGTGATTGGGGTATGTTACTGGTATTGGGTTGTTTGCGTAAAATGTTGAACGGCAGTTTTATCGGGTTATTGCACGGGGCGTTGCTGGAATATTCGGAACAGCAGGGTGTGGTGGTATTTGGCCCCAGCGGAGTGGGTAAAAGCACTACGGTAAATCGCTTTCGAGCCGCCGGCGGCCGTGCCAGAGCCGACGATATACTGTTATTATGTTGGCAGGATAATCGTTTGATGGCCTACCCGTTGCCAACCCGCAGTTGGTATTCCGCACATTGGTCACGGCGGTTGCGCTATCCGTTTCTACCCGGTGTAAAGGTGGAAAAGTTGTTGCAGTTAAGCCGGGGTAAAAACGCAGAGGCACTGGTGGAAGTTCCTAATTCGCAATGGTTTGCCGGATTGGTGGAAGCAATGACAATGCACTGTTCGTTTTATGCCTCAAGATTCACTGCCGGGGCAAAAAAACAATACGGGGAGCAACTTTTAAATTTGGCGGAAAAAATTGCCGATGCATATCCGCCGCTTGAACTGCGGGCAAATTTGTCCGCCAATATCGTTGATACGCTGAATTGTCGGGAATGGATGGGAAAATGTTAAAAATTAATCCGGATATTATTTTGCGGGCAGATGGCGATGGTGCAGTGCTGTTTACCCCGGACAGCGGACAAATTTTTCGCTTAAACCGTTCCGGCTTATTTATTTGGCAATGCGTGGCTTTGGGAATGACCACTGCGAAAATTGCCGAAAAAATTCGTCAATCCGGGGCGGTGGCAAACAATGTAGAAACCGGAATTGCGGATTTTTTAGCCGTACTTGCCGCCCGGAAATTTGTTAGCGGCTATACCGGAGTATTGCCTAAAGTGCCGGAGGCGATGCCGGATTTGCCGGAAAATCGGCCGATTTATGACCTGACCAGTATGTTGCGGGTGTTTACTCCCGGCGATGCACTGGTGCTGAAAAGCGTGCCGTTTGCCGCTTTGCGGGTGGGCGATGTTATTGCATTTCATCCCAATGGCGGCGGCGTCCCCGGTGTAGTACATAGAATAATCTCCCGTACCGACAAGACTCTGCACACAATGGGCGACAATAATGCCGGACCAGATGCCGTTCCGGTTACGGCATTGGCAATGCCGCAGTTGGTGGTGACTAAAGTCTCACGCGGGAATGAGCGGCAGGAGATTCCGGGCGGTGCCGACGGCCGGAGGCAGTTCCGGCTTAACCGTGTCCGCCGTTGGTTGCGTATTACCGCCGGAAAAATTGTCAGGCCTTTATTTTTGCTGATGTTTTGGCGAATCGAACTTGAAAAAAATCAGAATGGCGAGTATTTTTATAAACGTCGTTTAATTGCGGAAACTTATGGCAACAACGTCATTTTTTTATCCATTTGGTCTAAGTTGCGTTTTCGTATTGCCGACGAGCCACGACAAAGGAGCAAATAATTTATGGCAAATACATATTGGGTAAAAAATGGTGAAACACTTACCGACATTACGCTTGACGGCGGTTTAATGTATGTATATGACGGCGGTGCGGCGGTGAGAACCACCGTTAATGAAAACGGCGTCATATATGTGGATGACGGTGGAAAAATAACCGACACCGTGTTAAATTCCGGAAGTTCGCTATATGTTTATTCCGGTGGCGAAGCCAATAATATCAGCGGTATGAAAAACGTCATAATGTATGTTTATGCCGGTGCCTGGTTGAATAATCTGACAATGTCTGCCGACAGTATGCTGTATATTGAGACCGGCGCTACTTTATATGGCACTAATGAGTCCGGCGCATTCTCCTTAAAATACGGTAAAGCGGTAAATTTTATAATTTATCGTAACGGAAATCTGGTGGTGAATAGCGGAGACTGTGCAGTGAATACGGTGTTAAAATCCGGAGGGACGATTAGTTTGTCGGCAAACAGCACGGCTACCGGAATTCAACAGCTAACCGGCGGCATAATTAATGTAACCGTAGATGGTAACGGCATAGAACTTTCCGGGCGGCATAGCGATGGGGAGTTTTCGCTGTCTGGTGGAGTCGCCACAAATTTCAGGGTTTATCGTAATGCTTTGGTACAGGTGGGTGGTAATGGAAAACTCCTGAACTCCATTATCGCCTCTGGCGGTGCGGTAAGAGTAGCAAGCGGCGGCACGGTGAGCAATACCGTGGTGGAGCGTAACGGTTATATTGAGCTTGCCGCCGGAGCTTTTATACAGAATATAACCATTGCCGGCAGTATATTTTTAGCCGGAAACGTAACCGGCGATTATTCAACTTTAAAGTTTGATTTGACCAGCAGTAAATCCAGCGACAGTTATATTTTAAATAATATCGGTTATTTAAGTCAGATCGAGTTAGCGGCGGTCGTTGACAGCGGTCAGTTGTCCGGCACCTATCAGCTTGCCGGCGGAGCAGATGGTTTTACCGGAAGTCTGAGTATTCTGGTGGGCGGCACAGTTGCCGGCAGTTTAATGGTGGCGGAGTCGTTATCTTATAAAGGTTATACTTATACGTTGAATAATCTTAACAACGTGTTGAGTCTGGTAATTACCGCACCGCAAATTCCGGTTTTATCCGCCACGGTAAAAGGGGCGGAATGGAGCGAAATTGCGGGGGCAAAAAGTTATACGCTGGAAATTTCCGGCAATGCGGCGTTTAACGGCGTATTGCGGATAAGCACGGTCGGCACGGCATTGGATTTCTTTAATTTTCCCGGCGGCAAATACAGCTTCAGGGTTAGTGAAACCAATAAATTGGGGTATTCAAATATTAAAACTGTAGTGATGCCTGATAACACGACACCCGGCATTATCGAGTCGGTGCCAAATAACGTGGACGATCTGTTTTTTGCAATCAGTACCGAAAAATGGGCGGCTAATTTTATGGCCGTCCATGCGGGTTCCGTAAGTTGCCCCGGCACGGATGACACGATTTTAATTGCCGGCATGAATCGCTTTCGGGATGTGTTTTCCGGTTCAAGCGATGCTAATATTTTGTGTCTTACCGATACCTTGAACGGCGACGCCTTTTTTTTGGAAGATATTTTTTCCGAAAACGGCAATACCGCCCGGTTGCAATTGATTGATGAAATCAGAGCCGGCGCCGGTAACGACTTGATCGACTTAACCAGTACGCTGTATCTAAGCAACAATCCCGGTTTAATTGTGCGCGGCGGCGACGGCAATGACTTTATTTGGGCTAACGACGATGGCGTTTTTCTGTTTGGCGATGCCGGTAACGACAGTATTCGCGGCGGTAACGGCAATGATTTGATTGCCGGCGGTGCGAGTGATGACATGTTGTACGGTGGCGGCGGGAGTGATGTTTTCACCTTTGGCGATGAATTTGGCAACGATATTATCCGCCAAAATGCCGGTAGTGAAGTTACGTTGTGGTTTGCGGAAGGTGAAGTTATTCAAACTGAACAACGAGGCGAAGATGCGGTGTTTATCGGTCTAAACGGCACAGTAACGGTAGAGAATTTTTCGGTGTCGGCCGTAAAATATTATATCGGGACAGCCGGGCAGGACGAGTTGTATAAGCGATATCAGGAGTTGGGGGCATTTGCCGCCGCAAGCTCCACCACCTTGTTTAGCACCGATACTAAAAATGACAGTTCAACCGGAGAAATGTATGTTTAAGATAAATCCAGATACGGTTTTCCGTAAGGAATTTGATGGTACGACAATCTTGTTTAACCCGGATACCGGGAAAATGTTTTCGTTAAACTCCATGGCACAAGTAATTTATACAATGCTGGAAGCCGGGGCGTCGGAAACTGAAATCATGGCGGCTCTTCAGCAAAAACTCCCCAAACTGCCGGAAAATGCGGCGCTTACCGTGGCAATTTTTATTGCGGAATTGCAGGAATATGACTTTATCCGATAAACAGGAACTAACCGGGCATTTGGAATTGCTGGCAAAAATGTTCTGGCATAATGACATCAGCCCTTGGAGCAAATTAACGGCGGAACAGCAGTTGGCCGCATGTGAATTTGCAGATAAATTCGGCACGTTAAATTATCTATATTATAAGCTGAACACGGCGTTGCCGGCGATATGGCAAACTAAACTGGCGGCCAATTATCGTAACTCGGCCGGGGCATCGCTTATCGAGGAACATCAATTGAACAGCCTGTACCGGAGTCTAATTGCCGCCAAGATCCGTTTTGCACCGCTCAAGGGCGCAGATTTGGCATTTAGAGTTTATCCGGTGCCGGCGTTGCGTCCGCATGTAGATTGGGATATTCTATTTCATCCGCAGGATTTTAAACTGGCGTTAAAGTGCTTAGGTGCGCAGGGGTGGGAATCGCCGTATGAATATCTGACAAGTCAGCATCATGCCGCCAGAATGCGGAAAGATGTGTTCGGGGTAGAGCCGCATTTTACCTTATCCGGTTTCGGGCAAACTGATCCGGCAGAACTTTGGCAATATATTACGCCGGCACAAACGTCGGAATTCCGTCATATTCTCACGCCGGAATTAAACTTATTAATGCTGTGCCGTCATATTGCGGCGAATAATTATCGGCATAGTTCATACGGCAAATTATTGCTTGATATTGGCTTCCTGCTTAAGGCCGAAACGGTGGATTGGGAAAAGTTGTCATTTATGTGCAAGCGCTGGAATTTACCCTATCCGGGTAACATATTAGGTGCGTTTCCGGAGTTTTTTCCATTGGAAGTGCAAAAAAACAGTCAACCGGACTCCGGATTTGCTGCGGTCTATCGCAAAATTTTTGAAACCGCTTTATACATGCCGTCCTATAATGTAGCGGAATGGGCATGTAATGAGTCTAATTTTTTGCGGTTATTGTGGTGGAAGTACCACTTGCGTGGCATTATGCCGAATACCATTCGGGCCAAATATAGTTTATCAGCCAAAGGAGAATATTTTAAACTATTTCTCTATTGGCTGTTAGATGTTTCAAAGAAAATGAAGGCTTTAATATTGTACACAACCCGTCGTAATCCGCAAATGCGGGAATACTTAAATCTACTTAATCTTGCCGAAAAATCATTCAAATAAAGCATTTGATTAGTCGATAATGCAAAGGCTATATTGCATTATCGACTGAATAAACCAGCTTAAGGTTCTATATTAGCTTGTCTGGCTTTTAAACTGCGCATATAATAATTGCGCCAAAGCTCAATCTCAAACTCTTCACACATCTTGGCACTGCTTATGGTGGCGGAGGTGGATGAAACTAACACTACTCCGGTTTGCCCGCCATCAAAAACCGTTACCTCGGAACCGTATTTTTTCCGTAATGCAATCAATTTATCCCAGTTAAAATCAAGATGCACCACCTGATAATCCAAATTAACTTTACAGCTTAAATAGGGTGAATATCGGGTGGAATGGCACACTTTTTCACCTACGGGGTTGATAATCGTATTCTCCTCATTCGCTACTGCTCCGGCTAAATAACAGCCAATAGTATAGGCCCACATATTCTGCATTACGCCACCCTGATACATGGATGAAAACAGCAGTAAATCCGGCGGGTTAGCCACATATTGTTCCCGTAATTCATGAAAATTTAAATCAAAACAGATGGCAAAACCCACTTTGCCGAAGTCGGTTTCCACCACCATGGCGTTTTTACCGCAAAGAATCCCGCCGTTGCTGATTTCGGTAACTACACAATGATTTTTATTATATACCGCCGTCATACGGCCTTGGCGATCCAGTAATATGCTGGAGTTGCGATAAGTGCCGTCGGCCATTTGCCGGGCGGCGGAATAGACCACATAACATTGGTTGGTTTTAGCAACATTCTGCATATAATTTAAAATCTGCTCCCCCCGCACGTCATAGTATTTTTTGCGTTCCGCCATGGTATGAGTGCTGAAGCGATCGCAGGCCTCCGGAAAAATAATAATATCCGGCTTATTGGGCAACACAAACTGTAATTGAAAGTCAAAGTTTTTCATTACCGCCTCCACCGCCTCCTGGCCATGCAGAATCGGATGGGACATTTGCGGAAAACCTAAAGTAGACACGGTGATTTCACGCCGTTTTTTCATATTTCCTCCCGTAAAATCGCTTTAGCGTTGATTATTTTTTCAATATATCCGCCGGGGCGGTCGGCATTAAAAAGCACTTTATACTGCAACTGTTCATTAACGGTAATTTTTACTCCGTTCCGCCCGTTTTCGGTAATATTTTCGGCTTTTATCCACGTTTCTTCCGGCACGGCCGCATGTAGAACATGCAAAAATTCCGCCTTGGCACTGGTTTGAGGCGCCACCACCTCCTGCCGCCATGCACCATAATAATTGGGTTGCTCAAACGCCGCCTCGCCGCTTGGAAACGGAAAGTTACGGTGATTGGTAACAAACTGCTGACCGGGCCCGCCGATGAGTCTCTTTTCCGCCTTTAACGGCAATAAAGTAAGCCAGCGCAACTCGCCGCCCTCGCCGGTATCGGCGGCAAACCACGAGCCCGGCATAGCTTGCGGGTGATTTAAAGTATGCAGTAAAAACCGCTTGGTGTATTCGCTTTTGGTGGACTCAACTTTATCGTACACCACAAAAATATGCGGCGGCAAATAGACAAATTCACGCTGTGCCATTTGGCATTTTTCCGGCCGATAACTTTTTGTGGCATCGCCGCTGGCCCAGGTAAACTCCGGCTTAGTAATAAACAGCTTATTTTTACCGTTATGCCGGGTATACTGTCCGCCGTCGCACGTTAATTTAGCATCAATCATTTGAGCATCCAAATTACTTGGCCAGTGATTCCAATGCCCCGGCATCGGCTCGTTTGGATAATCAATTAAAATTGTATTATGCGCCACCGATTGCGGATAATAGTAGATATGATGCGGAGCCATTAACCGGTTACCGCTATCCACGGCTTGAAAGCCACGGCGATAAATCACAAAGCTGTTTTCGTCATAATGCTGGTGCATATCACTGGTGTTTCCGCTGCGGAACACGGCAAACGTGTCATCGCCGCTGTAGCCGGATCGCATAAAACAGAGGCCGAAAATCGGAAAAAAGCAACCGCTTTCGGTTGCCGTAAGTTCGGCAATGGTGGATTGCGGCACTTTTTCCGGTTCAAAATTGGTCATCATTATGGGCATAAACGGATGCCAGTTATTAAATTTTTTCAATTCCGGCGGCAAGGTGGCGATTAAAGCGGCGGCTTTATCGGCCACATCGGGGCGGGACTTGGCATAAAAGTTGGCGATTTGCGCAAAGTGGCTGTAAATCATTGATTGGTCAAACCGGTTATTATTATGCCGGACATCGCCAACGCCGTGATGAAAAAATCCGCCGTTGCCGTCCGGGATGGTGGCCCATAAAAACCAGTTTATAAAGCCCTGCATGTGAGAATAAGCCAGCGTAACATCTTTATCCAACGCCGCTTTATTCATATAAAAAAACAGGAATGTTGCCACTGGATACGCCCCAAAAGAGTAGGTGGGAGTAGACGCCACCAGCAGCCCTTTGTCTCCCGCCACCTCATCTCTGAACTCCATTGCCTGCCGATACAAATCATAGCCTTTATTAAGAAACTCCACCGCCAATTCATCATTTACTCCGGCTTGATAAAGCACAATTCCGGCCGGAAACATTAATGAGAACACACCATAAAAGCCGGTGTTCGGATCGCCGTTGCTTTTAAACACCTTTAGGCGGCCGTCCGGTTGCATCTCTTTTACATATTCGGCAATATTCCGCCCGATTTTAAGCCGTTCTTCCGTTGGCAATTCATTATAAAGCCAGTCATACGCACACATGAAATTGATAATTTGTTCGGTATGATAATCTAACGGCAAATCTACCCGCAAACAGTATTCGGCATAACGGTTGGCATGCTGTAAATACTTAATAGCCAAAGCTAAATCCACCGAATCGCCGCTGATTAAATAGAGCATGGCGGCGGCGGCGGCCTCTTTACAACCGGTATTGCGCACAATTTCAGGACCTTGATTAAACTGCGGCAACAGCTTAATTTTGCCATTTTCCTGCATGGAAAACCGTTCGGAATACAGCTCCAGCTCATCAAAGTTAAACGGAGCATAAACGTAAGATTTCAGCTCTTGATACGCCTGCCGGTTCCCATTTTCCGCCTGACGGCGAATATCGGCCAATATGTCGTCATTTATCAGCAGTCTGGGGTGAGACGGCCGCATTTCCGTTGCCCAGTCCGGCAACGCATTGGCCGACACGGTGGCAAGGTAGCTGAACAATAGTAAAGAACATATTATTTTTATCATTTGTCAATCTTCTTAATTCAAATTAAAAGTATCTTTAATCACCTGCATTACGCCGTTTTCGGTATTGGCCGGGGCGGAAAAATTGCAAACCGCCGCCAGTTCATGATGAGCATTGGCCATAGCATAGCTGAAATGACTTTCACGCATCATTTCCACATCATTCAAAAAATCGCCGAACGCCATCGTCTCCATTTTGGTTATCTGCAAACGCTCCTGTAACTTACGCATGGCCACGCCTTTATGTATGCCTTCATTCATTAAATCCAGCCAATTTTTACCCGAAATCGCCATTTGAAACCCGGTGCCGAAACTTTGACGCAGCGGCCAGAGGTTCTGTTCTGAACAAACCGCATCAAACAGCGCAATTTTGCAAATTTTATCCCCTTGGGCGGCGGCTAAAATCGACTCTGCCACCGTGCGGCGTTCATAGTAATTTTTGGCATGCTCTTCGCACTCCGCCGCCCCTTTATACAGATATGCTGACTTTACACCGCATAAAATTGCCGACGCCGTGGGAATATTTTTAATGGCCGTCAACGGTTTTTCCAAGCGTTCTTGGGCGATTTCATCCGAAAAAATATTCTGTTCGCCATCAAACACAATCGCCCCGTTTTCGCAAATAAAAAATAATTTGTCCCGAATATCATAGAACAATTTAAGCAGATTATAATATTGCCGGCCGCTGGCAATCGCCACTCTTACGCCACGGCGGTACAGCTCTTCCACCATTTCATTAAAACCGGGTGGAACTTGTTTATTTTCATCCAGTAACGTACCATCCAAATCTGTTGCAATTAATTTTATCAAAATATAACTCCATATTAGTTATTATTATTAACCTGATATCCGGCCAAAATTTCCGGATTGTAAATCATACTGTCCTGTTCTGTAATCCGGCGGATCACCCGGCACGGCACTCCGACGGCCAGCGAATCATCCGGAATATCTTTAGTTACCACGCTCCCCGCCCCAATCACACAGTTATTGCCAATCGTTACCCCCGGACAAATCACCACATTAGCCCCGAACCAGCAGTCATTGCCAATTTTAACCGGCTTGGCATAACACAAATGCAGTGGTTTACCATCGGCATCAAACATTGTCCGCCGTTCGTGCGGCAATAGCGGATGCAACGGCGTAACGATAGTAGTATTGGGGCCAAAGTTATTGTCGTTACCAATCACCACCTCCGCATCATCCTGAACGGTCAAATTATAGTTAAAAAAGTTGCGTTTCCCGATGGTGGTATGCTTGCCGTAATGAAAAAATATCGGCCCCTGCATGTAGCTCGCCTCGCCGAAAGCCGCCAGAATCTGCTGTGCTAAATCGGCCCGCAACTCCGGCTCATCTTCACAAGTTCGGCTGTATTCAGCACTTAATTTGTGCGAGCGCAGTTTAATTGCCCGCAGTTCAGCATCGCCCGGACAAAACAGTTCGCCCCGAAAAATCTTCTCTTCTTCACGAGTCATACTTGTTCTCCGTTTATAGTATTTTTGTCCACAATCCGATTCATGCGCTCCAGCATTATAGTCATAATAATCAGAAAAATCAATAAATAGTACGGATACCAGCCAATGCCGGCATATTGTGCCACCACGCCGAAAAGCGGCGGAATCACCGTAGCTCCCACATAGGCGCTGGCCATTTGAATGCCGATAATCGCCTGCGAATTATGAGTGCCGAAGTTATAGGGAGTTTCATGAATAATGGCCGGATATATCGGTGCGCACCCGAACCCGATTAACAATAATCCCGCCAAGGCCGGATTTGCCGAATCCAACGGCAAAACTATCGCCACTAATCCAGTTAAAATAATGGCTAACCCGACTCGAATCATATTACGGTCGCCCACCTTGTCGGCAATAAATCCGCTTAAAAAGCGACCTCCGGTTATACCTAAAAAGAAAAATGCCGCCCAGCGTGCCGCAATCTCTTCCGACAATCCCCGATTAAGCACTAAATACGAACTGGCCCATAATCCGGTAGTGGCCTCCAGCGCACAATAGCCAAAAAAGCCGGCTAAAATCTCTTTTACACCCGGAATTTTCACCGCGCCGCACAACCCGGCCGACTTCACCGGTTCGCCGTCCGACTCCGTCGGCAGACTTTTCTGCCGGCGCCATAACGGTAAACTGAAAAACAGCAAAGCGGTTAAAACAATCTGGATAATCGCCACATAGCGATACCCCATATGCCACCCTGCCCCGGAAAGCAGACACCAACTCATAATAAACGGACTTACGGTTACGCCCACGCCCCAGAAACAGTGCAGCCAGTTCATGTGGCGAGAGGAATAGTGCAGTGCCACATAATTATTTAACGCCGCATCCACGCCCCCTGCCCCCAGCCCATACGGCACGGCCCATAAACACAACATCCAGAAGTTATTAGAGATTGAAAAACCGAACAGTGCCACGGCCGTCATCATTACACTGAACGCCGTAACCCGCCCGGCGCCAAACCGGGTAGTGGTTTTGTCTGACATTAAGCTGGAAATTACCGTCCCGCAGGAGATAATAAAAGTAATAATTCCGGCAAATGAGATCGGCACGTGCAAGTCCCGATAAAGCACCGGCCACGCCGAGCCCAGCAAAGAGTCCGGCAATCCTAAACTGATAAACGCCAAATAAATGATTGCAATTAAAAAAGAAGCCATTTTATATCCTGTTTTTATAATATAAAACGTTAATATAATACCGGCTTCTTATAAATCAAGCTGAAAAAATTAAAAATTTCACGCTGTTATGTTACCGCCTACCATGGCGGATTATAGTATCCGCTCTCCGGCAGATACGGCTCTTTATAGCCAACCCGAAAAGTTTCGCATAAATTGGCATAAATCCGTACCCAACGGAATATCTCTTTGTATATCGGGAAAAACGGTATATAGAGCAACATAAACCGCTCGTCTTCACTGCGTTCACTCCAGCTTAACACCGCCATAAAGGTACAAAAACTGATTATACAATACACAAAATAGCAGAAAAATTGGGCAAAAACCCAGATTTTCCAATCAAAATATATTAAAACCGCCGAATACACCACATAGGTTAACGGCAACATATAAATCATAAAAAATTCTTGAATCAACTCTAACGCAAACCGCCATTTACCCTTTTTAGGCATCATCATACTTTTATGTTTATGAAAATAGGTACGCACCGCCCCTTTATCCCAGCGCACCCGTTGTTTGGCCAAAGCCTTTAAACTGGCCGGAGCGTGAGTCATGGCTATGGCGTAAGGCGCAAATGCAATATCCCACCCGGAACGGCGCATTTTCAGCGATAAATCCGCATCCTCCGCCAACTCCGGGTCCCACCCGCCGAAAGCCGCCAGCGCCGTCCGTCGAAACGCCCCGAACGCCCCGGATGCCTGCAGTGTTACATGCCGATAACTTGTCCACCGTTTCCACACGCCGATAGAAACGGCATACTCCATAGCCTGGCACACCGTCCAAATAGAGTCGTGCATATTAGCCACTTTTAAATTACCGGCCACCACGCCGACTTTGGGATTATAAAACGGGCCGATCATGGCCTGAATCATATTGCGGTCATAAGTAGTATCGGCATCCAAACTGATAACAAATTCCCCCGTGGCGTAATACAGGCCTAAATTAGAGGCCACCGGGCGACCAACCCGGCCGGAGGCTTCAGTATTGCGCAATAATCTGATTTCGCCACGCTGTTCATAAGCCCGGCAAATCTCATACATACCGTCGTTGCTGTTATCATCCACCACAATAATCTCGCGTTTTTTATACGGTAAAGCCAACAGCGACTCAATAGTTTCGCCAATAATTGCGGCTTCATTGCGCCCGGCAATAACAATGCTGACCATTGGTTCGGACTGCATAAACTTTTCCTGTTCCGCCGAATCGTCATGCCATTGGCCGAACAAGCGTAAAATACCCATCAGCGGCACCGGCAGAAAATAGCGTATCACCTCGTAAAGCACCAATGGGCAGAACAAGACAAACGCCCAAAAGCTATCCAGCTCCCGCAGGGTTTTTTCCACATATCCCAAAATTGAATCCAGCAACAACAAAACATCCATTTTCAGCCTCGGTTATAATAAAACGCCGCTTCCGGTCTGCCCATCCAGCCAAGTGGTATGCAAATCGGGTTTCTTTAAAATTATCTTCCGATACAGAGCGTCGGGGTTACTTACTCTATGCCGCAACCGCCGGGGTAGCGTCTCCATAACCGGAGTCAGCCGCTCTGTCATCACGGTAAAGGTTTCGCCGCCCAGCGAGATGCGGAATGTTGAGTCCGCCTTAACCTCTGCCGCCATATCTTCCGGCAAATATACGGCCAGAACGCTGTCATTTTCCGGCAGAATCGTCAATAACGGGTCTCCGGTGCGCACATTGCCGCCGACATTTAAATTAGGTTCGCACACCACGCCGTCGATACCGGCATAAAGCTTCATCTTCACACCTTCCGGCAGGAACTCTATTTCAGACAACGACTGCTGAAGCTGTTGCTGAAAAATCCCGTAATCCCGTTCATCGTTTGCATACGACTGTTCCAAGCGGGATTTTTCGCGGGTTTCAGTTTCAAATTTGCGCTCTAACGCCTGAACTCGTTCCTGATTTTTCTGGCGTTGCAAAGCATTACGCACCCGTTCAGATTCGGCAATATTAACGGCTTCCTGAGCAACTTCATAGTCGCTGTTGCGAATAGCATCCAACTGCAGTAGCCGGTTGGCGGCGGCTAAGCGTTCCTGTTTCAGCTTAACTTGTTGTTCAGAATGTTTTTCATCCTCTGTGGCCATGGCTAATTCGGTTTTAGCCTGCGTCAACTCGCTCTTAATTTCAGCCAAATCGCCGTCTAATTTTTCCAATGCCCGATACCGTTCCTGAGCCAAATTGGTTAGATTCTGCAACCGTTCTCTGGCCAGATAGACATTTTCCAGAAATGCGGCATCGCTGTTTGGCGGCACAATAATCTCGGCCACCACATCGCCTTTTTTCACGGCTCCGGCCTTGTGAATCATCACCACCTTGCCGTTCACCGGGGCGGAGACCACGTTGCCGGCAATACTGAAGTCCACCGGGCAAACCGTCGGCGCAAAGGTGAAGTATAAAATAATTGCGGTTACCACCAGAAAAAATCCGATGCTGATAATTATACCGCCATACGAGCGTTTGACTGGTTTCGGCGTCTTAAAATCCTCTTCCTGAGTAATAATGTGGCCATTTTCATTTAAAGATTTAATTGTCATAATTTCACCTCATCTGGGTAAATCCGGCATTATCGTGAATTACGATTCCGGCAAAGTTTGGATATGCAGTAAAAGCCTCGGTGCACCGTTGAACAATACTCATAAAATCAGTTTTGCTGTTGCCGAAAAACGATACTCCGGGGTCATCCACAAAGTTGGTCTCCAGCGCCACAAATATCGGTATTTGCAAATCCCGGCGCGACAAAATCGGCAAGGCCTTTTCCATAATTTTATCAAATGAATTCCTATAAGCCATCAGAGTTATTGAGCCGGTACGGGCGGCGACTTCATAAAGCAAATCATTATCGTCTCCGTCAGTAAAAACTCCGTTATAAGTATATGGTACAGCCACGTTTAAATTTTCTCTTCCCACCTTATCGGCGGCCTGTTCCAACAGGCTTAAATAATTGGCGATCAGTTTATCTCTTCCGGTTTCCCACTCCGGCAATGAATGCGGTTCAACATCCAAAGACAAACCGTCAAAGCCGAATTCTCCTCTGGCCTGGCGCTCCCGGTTAAATTTCAAATAAGCATTTAATAAAGCATTCATATCCTCACGTTGAGCCGGGTCTATCCATTCCGGTTCCCCGATTAAAGCAACTGCCCGGATATTGTTTCGCCGGCAACACTCAATAAAAAACGCATATTCCGGTTCATATAACTCCAAAAACGGGATACGGTCTTTTTTCATGGAAAAATAGCAGTAAACCAGTTTAATGTCATTATTTTTGCAATTTGCCATAAATTCATCTCTAAGTTTTTTGCTCTGAATAAGTTCAGGAGCTTTCCACAAATATATCCCACGCATGGAGATAATGCCGTTGTCTTGTAGCGGCGCCACCGGATTATCCAGTAAAATCACCGCATCACGCAGAAATTTTGTGGCTCGTCCGGCGGACTGATACAGTGCGGCCAACCGCCGTAACCGCTCATAATCCCCGGCCACTCCGGTATTACGTTCATCTAAAGTATCAAGCTGAGAAGTGTAATCATCGGAATCACTTTCCCCGCGCCCCAGTTCTGCCGACCCGTAACGCTGGTGCAATTCATCCAGCCGGGATTTCTCTCTTAACGTGTCATATCTTTTTTCCCGATGCACGCTCCGCCCGCAGGCCGTGGAGTAGTCGGCATAGGCCGAAAATATTTCGCCTTGAATCGCCCCGTCCAGCTGATATTTCCGCATTCTCAACACCTCAATCCGATTACCGTAATCATCGTAATAGGACTCAAAAAAGATCGGCAGTCGCATAGGAACGGCATAGCTTACGCCCAACAGCAGAAAATCGTCGATCAGTTTTTGCCAGTCCACAAAACCTACGCCGTAAGAAACGCTTAGCCGCACAGCGTCAATTCTGGTGCGCTCCGGCCCCATATCACGAGTCGCCGCATCCTGCTGAATAAGTGCATCCAACTGCCGCAACTCCTGCCGATTCAGTCTGGCCTGCCCCTGAAACCACTCAATTGAGTGCAAAGAGTGCATACTTTCCAGCTTTTCCGCCACCCCGAATATGGGTTCAAGTCTGATCCCATGCGTGGGACTGAAGCCCAGCAATGCCGCCAACTCCACCTGACAGCGAATCAACTGTTCCGCCACCGCATTTAAATCGCTCTCTAATCCAGCCTGAATATTCCGGGCAAAAATTACCCGTTCCGATGTCCCCAGCCCGGCCTCCTGCAACACCTCATAACGCTCAATACGCTTGGTGTTTCTGGCCAACTGCTGCCGAATGCCCTCCAGTCTTTCCCTTGCCTCCCAGTAGTAAAAAACCTGTATTGCCAACTTGCCGGAAAACTCATTAACGCTTTTCATAATAGCGGCTCTGGCATACATTTCACGCCAGTCGTCATAATATCTCTGCGCCCAGCGCAACGGCAAGTTAGGAATTACCGGAATGGAAAATCCGCTTAGAAATCGAATAAAATTATCATTCCCGATTCGGTCGCCAATAACATAGTACGGGTCATTAGGAGTTTCAAATAAAATTGCACTGGTTACCAAATAGTCCGCTCCCATAAAAAAATCCGGCCCCAAATCATATAAATTTTGGGTATTGCGGGCTTTTATCGCCAGATATTCATAATAATTCTGCAAAATCAATGGTGAATTGGCAAAGCCGTATTCGGCCAAGTCTTTCAGCGTCATGGTCTTCTGTGGCGGATGCTCCGCTAAAGTCGCCCGTCCGCGGCCAAAGCGTAAATAGAACTCCTTCAGTGCCGAATACGGAATATTGCGAATCGCCCCGGCCACCTCGTCCGCAGTAGCATATCTCACCAGTCCGGTTTTTGGTTCATAACAGAAGAACTCTTTTATGATGCCCAAATCCAGCACAAACAATAAGTTGCCGGACTCCATAAAACACGGCAGCATACCGTTAGACGCCACCACTTTACGATCCGTGCCATCTCGATTCATTACAATCAGTTCCATACGTTCTTTACGGTCATACGCCACGTAGGCAATCTGACTGCCGCTGGCATTAAATACGGCCTGTACCGCATCGGAGTCGCCGTTGGTAACCGGTTTGAACTCTGCAATTTCCCATGTTCCGGCCTGCTCGTCATTCCTTAAAGTAAGAATAAAAAGTTCATAATTATTCTTGCAAATAATCGGCATCAGCGTATCATGCCGGAGCGAAAGCAAAATCTGGAATGTTCTAATCCCATTATCTTCATGCCGTAACAGCAGAGAATTATTGCCGCTTAGCGGGATTGAAAACACCGGCTCCGATTCCTTTATCCCTAACCGTTCCTGATATATCTGCACCACCGGCGGCGTTCGCCCCATTAAAATGCTTACCACCGCATAACTGTCGGCGTCGGCCATGCCGTTCACCGGAGTACCGTACATTAAGGGTTTCAACTGGTCTCCGGGTGGGCGGTTTACATTTACCGGCTGATTCAAATCATCTAAAACTTCCAACCGGTATAATTTATAAAGATTAAACTGATCCGCCTCCAGCGTTACCACACGTTCGTCATACCGGTCGGCCCGGTAGCCGCATGAACAGAGTAAGAAAATCGTGCTTAAAAACAGGAGACCGGTAAACAATTGTGCTGTTTTCATAATTAAGTCTCCCATGGCTTAATAAACTCTTCACTGCTGACCTGGTCAATAATTGCGCTGATACTGTCGCCCTTACAGGGACTGAAGGTATGAATACGCAATGCTAACGGTTTGCGACTGGTGATAACTTTATTTTGTTGGAAAATCTCAAAAAACTCTTGAATTTTATTGTTTAAATCGTCAATTGCCATATAAAGAACCTGTATTATAATCATCCCGTTGGGGAATTTGAATACCACGTCGGCCGGTCTTTTGTATTCGTACAACAGCAATAAAATATTCTGGCGTTCTGCTTCGTTTATATCAGCCGAGTTTATAATTAC
>CAZEHZ010000015.1:0-7033 GCA_964512385.1 uncultured Victivallaceae bacterium
GTTACAATGTCGGCATCCTGTTCAATGGCCCCGGACTCACGCAAATGACTCAATTTCGGCAGGGCGTTCGGATCGGTGCCTTTTTCAATATCACGGTTCAACTGCGCCAACACCAGCACCGGCACATTCAAATCCTTAGCCAGCTGTTTGATGCCGCTGGAAATTTCCGCCACTTCATTTTGGCGACTTTCCACCCGCCCGCCGGCCTTCATCAACTGCAAATAGTCAATTACCACCACATCAATATCATGCATCATCTTCATGCGGCGGGCTCTGGCCTGCAGCGCCCCCACCGTCAACGCCGGCGTCGGGTCAATAAAAATACATGCACTGCGCAAAGCCGTTACCGCCTGCGTCAATTTACTGAAATCCGCCGGCCGGAATGTACCATCCAGAAAACTGGACTCCGGCACATCGGCTTCGGTACACATTAAACGGCGGGTAATCTGCCCCGCCGTCATTTCCAGCGAGAACAACAACACCTTTGCCCGGTCTTTACCCAACGCAATATTCCGTACGATATTCAAGGCAATCGCCGTTTTACCGATTGACGGACGTGCCGCCAAAACAAACATTTCCCCCGGTTTCAACCCGCCGGTAAGAGCGTCCAATCGTGGGAATCCGGTATGAATACCCGGCTTGACTTTTTTATTCAGCACATCCTGAATACGGTTGAATTCCTCAATCAACCCGGTACGGATATCCACCATCTGACTGCGTTCGGTGGCGTGGCGAACATTAAAAACACTCTTTTCAATGTCTTCAATGATATTAATGGCGGTACTTTCCGGGTCATAGCACTTTTGCAATGACTCGCTGCAAACCCCGATCATCTGCCGTAAACAATAGTAATCACGCAGAATTTTACACCAGGATTCCAATGGCGCCGTAGTTGCTACGGCATTATATAATTCAGCTAAAAAAACCTCTCCGCCCACCCGGTCCAGCGTGCCGCGGGAAAAAAGTTTATGTGCTAAAACCAGCGCATCCACCTTCAATTCATGGTCATGATTAATCTCAATAATCGCATCAAAAATTTCACGGTGAATATGTGAATAGAACATCTCAGGGTGCTCCCCGAGATGTTCAATCACCACATCCACGCACATTTGAGGTTCACGCAACATGGCGGACAAAACCGCCCGTTCAGTCGCTAAATCATGCGGCTGCGGCCGTTCCTGCCCACTCATTATTTGTGGCGCAACCTCAATATTGTGCTGGTCTTCCATAGCAATTAAGCGCGAGTTACTTCTACGGCAAGCTGTGCAACTACATCATGATGCAATTTCACTTCTACCTTATAAGAACCCAATGCTTTGATGTTTTCGTCCATCTTGATTTTGGTATGGTCGATATCCAACTGGAAATCGGCCTTAACCTTATCAGCAATCGCCCGGCTGGATACCGAACCAAACAACTGATCGTCAGCGGAAGCCTGCATGGAAAATGCAACGGTTAAATCTGCCAACTTTACCGCCAATTCCTTGGCCAAAGCCAAGTCTGCGGCACGCTGCTGTTCAATCTTAACCTTACGAGCTTCCAGGATACGATTGGTGGCAGCGGTGGCTTTCATCGCCAAACCACGCGGAACTAAGTAGTTACGGGCATAACCCGGAGCTACGTGTACTTCTTCACCAGCCAAACCCAGGTTGGCAACGTCTTCAAGCAAAACCAATTTTATGTTAGCCATGTTCTAATATCTCCTCAAATTAGTATACCAGAGCGATGATACGGGCACGCTTGATAGCGATGGCGAGCATCTTCTGATGATTGAGGCAGGTGCCGGTAATACGACGAGGCAGAATTTTGCCCTTTTCGGTCTGGAATTTCTTCAAAGTTTCAGCATCCTTGAAGTCAATGTAATTAACCTGTCCTTCGCAAAAACGACAGATTTTCGGTTTCGGCGCCTGCTTACGGCGGGAAGCTCTTCTTTGCATAATTAAACCTTTCAAATTTTTCTATCTATAACTTACTTATTTATTTTCAACCTAAAACGGAATGTCATCTTCTACATCATCATTAACGTCAAACGCTTCGTTGGGGACCGGAGGCGGCGGCGGTGTTCCACCCCGCCCGGCATAACCGCCAGGCCCGTTTGCTCCGGGATCAGCATTTCCACGCTGATATCCCCCCGGTCCGGCTGGCTGACTGCCGCTATAACTGCGCCCACCGTTGCCGCCGGGCGTATTCTGTTCCGGATAACCGCCGTTCGGCGCCGTATTATTATAGTTACCGCCCGGATTATTCCCGGCATAACCATTATCGCCGCCATCTCGACGGGGACCGATAAACTGCACGTTTTCGGCCACCACCCGCAGGCGACTGCGTTTACCGCCCTGCTGGTCTTCCCACTGGTCAAGCTGAAGACGCCCGTCGATAAAAACCGCCGAGCCTTTGGCAAGGTAACGGCTGCAGCTTTCACCGACCCGCCCCCATACCACAATATCCACGAAAGTAGTCTCATCACGTTCCTGGCCGTTCACGGTAAACCGGCGATTGATTGCAATGCCGAATTCGCAAACTGCCGACCCTCCGGCAATATAACGCAATTCCGGATTACGGGTCAGATTACCCATTAACATAACCTTATTTAATGAAGCCGCCATAACTCACCTGCTTTCGTTTATCTGCTTAACCTTACTTCTTCTGACAATCATTCCGGCAAAATCAAACTTCGCAATATTATTCAGCGGAAACCGGAGCCGGAGCCGGAGCATCGGCCAAGTCTTTAAGATCTTTCAACTTGCCCTTAACATTGTCCGGACGATCAAATACGATGATCATATTACGCAAGATGCGTTCGTCCAAACGGAACTTGTCTTTAATGCTGAGAATACCGGATTCTTCAACTTCAAATACAAAGTTGTAATAGATGCCGGCTTTGCGCTTCTTGATTTCATAAGAAAACTGCAAACGCCCCATCGCATCCACCGATACCATCTTGCCATTCAACTGCTTTTCAATCAGTTCCGAAAATTCTCTGGCGAAAGCCGCACCTTCATCATCTACTTTGCGGATATCCAGAATAAATATAGCTTCATATTTTTTCAAGGTAAATTCCTCCGAACACTTTTCATGTTCATTATTACGGCTAAGCGTTATTTTCGTCCGCTTTCGCCTGTTTTTTTTCTAATTCCAAATCATAATTCCACGAGTTGTACTGATTCATTGCCGCCGCCGTTCCACGGGATAAACTCAATTTTACCGCTTCTCCCGCCACCGTCAACACCCGATTCAGCTTTTCTTCATCGGCCGCATCAAACCTGCTGAGCACATAATCAACTACCTGTTTGCGCTCCACCTGACCTATGCCAACCCGCAATCTGCTGAACTTTTCCGTGCCGATTTCTCCAATTATTGACTCCATGCCGCGATGCCCGCCGGACGAACCGCTACTGCGCATCCGCATACAACCGAACTCAATATCCATATCATCGTACACTACTAAAAGCTCTTCCGGCAAAATTCCGTCCGCCGTCATCAGCTTGCGTACCGCTAAACCGCTGAGATTCATATACGTCGCCGGTTTCTGAAAAAGCAACTTACGCCCCCGGAAACGACCGCAATATATACTGCTTTCGTACCTTGAACTGCTTTCCACGCCGCCCGGCAAGTTGCCCAACAGCTTATCCAGCACCATGAATCCCATGTTATGACGAGTATTGGCATATTCAATGCCGGGATTTCCTAACCCCACCACCAACTTTATTTCCGCCATTTCCTCATCCTTAACCACCAATTTTACTACAACCCGCCGCCGGACAACCACTCTGCCGGCGGAACTTAATGCGAAATATTACGCCATTTCCTGGAAGTCTACATGAACAACATAGCTCTTCATGAAGTTAATCTGTTCTTCCTTGGCGATTACGGAAATCTTTTCATCGCCGAAAACCAGCACGAATTTATCGCCGGTCTTGCGTACAACTTCCCACTCATTGCTCTTCATGAAGAAGTTGCGATTTTCCTTGCCTTTGCCGTATACGGCAACCGGAACCAAACCGTTGTGACGGGCGCGACGGGAAGCGTTATTACCAAACTCTTCACGTAAAGTCACCGCGATTTCATTGTTTGCGTTACTCATTACGTCTCCTTTTATTTGTTATTATTTCAGTGTTATTATATATCAATTAATCACGAACATAGAATAATGTGGAAACACTTTTACCGTCATGTATCCGCTGAATCGCCTCTCCCAGAATCGGAGCCATGCTCACTACCAGCAAACGACCGCCCAAATCATCGGTGCACTGCGGAATAGTGTCGGTAGTAATCAGCTTTTCAATCGGGCTTTCCTGCAAACGCTGCTTGCCGACTTCATTCAGCATGCAGTGAGTTACCGCCGCATAAATATGACGAGCCCCGCGACTCTTAAGAATATTGGCCGCCGCAATCAGCGTACCGCAGGTGGAGGTCATGTCATCAGTAATAATACAGGTTTTGTTTTCAACTTCGCCCACCAGATGACTGGAGGCCACACTGTCGCCGCTTAACCGGCGTTTTGCCACCACCGCAAAACCGGCATGGAGCAAATCACCGTAATACATCCCCATTTTGGCACTGCCGGAGTCCGGCGCCACTACTACCAGATCTTCGCCACCGGTAATCTGCTTAATCACCGGCACCAGAACCGGGCGGGCGTAAAGATGATCCACCGGAATATCAAAGAATCCCTGAATCTGCTGTGAGTGTAAATCTACTGAAAGAATGCGATCCGCACCGGCCACCGTCAACAAATTAGCCACCAGTTTGGCGGTAATCGGCACACGGGGCTGGTCTTTGCGATCCTGACGAGCATAGCCGTAGAAGGGTAAAACGGCGGTAATTCTAGCGGCGGACGCACGCTTGGCGGCGTCTATCATAATCAAAAGTTCCATTAAACTTTCATTCGTCGGCACACAGGTCGGCTGAACGATAAAAACATCTGCCGTGCGCACATGTTCACCGAACTGAGCGTGAATTTCACCATCCGGGAACCGGGTGAGATTTACATTGCCGAGCGGAATACCGATAAAATCGGCAATGCCGCGTGCCAGCTGAGGGTGAGCCGAGCCGGAGTACACACAAATGTGAGTCGCTGTTTCCATTACAAAATCTTTCCGTTTAGTTGCATGTTTCTGAAGCGCGCCAACGCTGCAAATTTATACGGAAACCAGTAATTCCAGACTCCTCAATGTGCCCATAAAAGCCGCTAAGCCAACGCTTTTTCAACATCACACCTAAAGCATTCCGCTGTAAAAAAAGCACTCGCCGCACTGCCAACCTCTTGGACTCAACACGCCTGATTACGGCAGAACGTGGAGGATTCTTACGAATCGAAGTTTCCGGTTATATAAAACTACGTGCATATACTATATCGCAATTTTACAGAAATGCAAAAAAAATATTGAAAAATGATAAAAAAACCAAGAAATATTTTATTTTAATTGCATCAACTTCATTGGAATGTTATATTATAGTGTTTGTGGTATTAGAAAATTAGAGCTATCCGCTCTGGCAAAACATAAGAGAATGTTATTTATGCTTAAGCAAGTTTTAACCGGAAAAATCCATACCGCCAGATTGACGATGTGCGATTTGAATTACGAAGGCAGTTTAGCTATTGATATTGACTTTTTAAAAGAAGCCAATATTTTTCCGTATGAAAAAATACTGGTGGTGAACCGCAATAACGGTGAACGCCTGGAAACTTATGCGATTCCGGCTCAGGCCGGCAGCAAGCAGTTTTGTTTAAACGGCCCCGCCGCTCTGAAAGGCAGTGTGGGAGACGTGGTTACCATTATGGCGTTCTCGCTGTGCGACGCAAATGAAGCCGCCAACTTTGAGCCGGTGGTTATTATTTTGGACGAAAATAATAATATTATCCAGCGCAAAGGCCGCATTTCAGATGCCGATATGTTAGGGTGATTACTATACATTACATATAGGGAGATTTACGGTATGAAAATTATTTCTTTTTTAATGGCCTTGGCCATCATCGCCGCCGTAGTATATTTTGTCTTCTTAAAAAAGCCGGAGAACACCGTGCCGGCGGATTCGGCAACCGCCGCAACCGCTAATGACGGCAAGCATAAACCGACTACCGTTTACGGCAAAGCTCTGCACTATTCACGCACCACCGTTGAAAACGCCAGCTCTGAACACAATCAGGCCGTGGAAGATGCGTTAAACGCTAAATAAAATAAAGGGACACCGTATTATGGAATCTTTTAAATGGCTGATATTTATAGCAATCGCCGCCGCATCTGCCGTTGGCGTTCTGTATTTCACCAATCCGCCGGCGGTGCAAAACACGCCGCCAACTCAAGCAACTGCCGAGTCTGCGGACGCTGTTGCCGAAAATACGCCGACTTTAACCGAGTCTGCCCCGCATAGCAACGCCGCTCAAACAGAGAACAACAACCCCGAAACAGCTCAATAATTTTAAGGAACATCATGCTTAAAGAAATTTTATGCTCTGCATTAACTCTGGCCGCCATTGGCTTATACGCCGATAAGTTTACCATTGACACCGATCGCCCGGAAGCCCTGTATAAATGCGGCGAAACCGCCGTCTTTACCGTAAAAGCCGCCGATGACAATGGCAATTTACTAACCTCCGGCACCGCCACCATTCATTTACGCAAGGAAAAACAACAAAATCTGGCCGAATATACCATGGATTTTGCTAAAAACAACCCGGCCACCTACCAAATTACGCTGAATGAGCCCGGTTTTGTTTGGCTTACCGTCAATAATGCCGACAATGTTTACTATCCCAGTCCTATCGCCGCCGCCGGATTCGACGCCGAAAAAATTGTGCCGACCACTATTGACCCGCAGGACTTTGACCAATTTTGGGCCGACGGCCTCGCCAAAGTTCAAGCCATTCCATTAGATGCTCAAGTTACTAAAATGGAAGAATTCAGCGATGATGAGTTTGACGGTTACCGCTTGAGTTTCGCCAATATTAACGACACCCGCATTTACGGCTTTATGGCCGTGCCAAAAAATGCCGCCGGCCCGCTACCGGTATTGATCAGCGTGCCGGGCG
>CAZEHZ010000015.1:7043-20188 GCA_964512385.1 uncultured Victivallaceae bacterium
TGCCACCGGGCCGGATTTATACTTTTTCCGCAATCCCAAATTAATCACCATAATCATGAACGTTCACGATTATGACCCCCGTCCGGAGACGCTTAAAGAGAATTTTGCCGACCTCGGCCGCCGAGGCGGCAACAAAGCCTATGCTTATCACGGCGCGCCGGATCGGGAGGCCTATTTTTACCGCCGGGCAATTCTGGGCGTAAACCGCGTTTTTGAATTTTTAGACACTTTCGACGGCTGGGACCATGAAAATCTGGCGGTTTGGGGCTCCAGCCAAGGCGGGGCGTATGCCATTATCCTGTCGGCATTAAACCCGGACAAAGTTGATTTTGCCGCTTCCAACGTACCGGCCATGTGCGAACACACCGCCCACCAGGTCGGTCGCTCGTCCGGCTGGCCGCTGCTGTTGCAGAACACTCCGGACGGCACCGAAGCCATGGCTCCGTATTTTGATGTGGTGAATTTTGCCCGTCGGGTAAAAACTCCAATCATGGTAGCCGTGGGGCTGATTGACGTTGCCTGCGGCCCCAGTTGCGTTTATGCCGCCTACAATACCATTCCGGCCACCGATAAACTTATTTGGCCCATGCCCAAAAAAGGCCACGATTTTGATGATAAATTCTTAGATGCTATTCGTTCAAAGATGTATAAAACTTTAAATATAGAATAAAACATGCAAATTTTTCCGCATGTTTTTTAATCCGATTTGCTTTTTTATAAATACGGATTATATTAAAAGAAGAATCAGCTTTGAAAAAAGAAGAAAAAACGTTTATAAAAACCATAAAAACTAACTATTAGTAGGACAAAAATGTCTTCAGTTGCTGACAAGGTAAAAAAGATTGTTGTTGATCAGTTGGGCGTTTCCGAAGATCAGGTTACTCTGGATGCCAAATTTATCGAAGATTTGGGCGCAGACTCCCTCGACTTGGTTGAGCTGGTAATGGCTTTTGAAGATGAATTCGGTGCCGATATTCCGGACGAAGATTCCGAAAAGCTCACTACTGTTGGCGATGCCGTTGATTACATCACCAAAAACAACGATGCCAAGCCGGAATAATACTCTTTTTCCGTTGGAGATGCCGTTGACCACATCACCAGCAATAGCAACCGTATAAGTTCTGTTGATGGTGATGATTGTCTAAGACCGCGCACAATCATGTTGTTCGCGGTCTTTACCCAAACCGTACCTTATGGTAGCTTCGCTTGAGATGCCGGCAAAAAAACTCATGGTTGGCGGTTGTGATAAACCGATTGGCGGTTGCGAAAAACAAGCTGGTTGGCGGTTGTAATAAACCGATTAGCGGTTGCTAAAAGCAAGCTGGTTGGCGTTTTGATGAACCGATTGGCGTTTGTAATGAACAAGCTGGTTGGAGTTTGTGATAAAATCGGATTAATTTCCGGTTGCTTCGCTACAGAATTTTTTACTCTTACATAAGGGATACACAAACGGCTCGCAATACTGAAAAAGTTTATTACCTCAACAGTTTGGCGTGTTTTGCAGAACCGAGTCTGTGCGTCTCGAAAAAATTTCGTGGGCAGAGGCTCTTTTTTGTTTTTTCTCAGTCCGCTTTTAACAATTAAGCCTGTCTAAAGGCTATGCAAATTTATACTAAAGGAGAACGCATGAACGAAAGACGCGTAGTGATTACCGGTACCGGTATTGTTTCCTGCGTAGGCAATAATGTTGCCGACTTCTGGTCTGCCGTTGTCAATGGGCGTTGCGGCTTAGGCCCGATTACCCGTTTTGACGCTGCCGAATACCGCACTCAAATTGCAGGCGAAATTAAAGATTTTGATGTCACCAAATACATGACTCTGAAAGATGCCAAGCGTTTGGATATGTTCTGCCAGTTCGCCATCGCCGCCGCCAGCGAAGCGTTGACCGAAGCCGGACTGCCTCAGGATTTACGGGAATCCGATATGGATTTATCCCGCATCGGCGTGCTGGTTTCCAGCGGCATCGGCGGCCTGAAAACCCTTACCGATCAAACCGAGGTTTTATTAAACCGCGGCCCGAATAAAATTTCTCCGCTGCTGATCCCCATGATGATTGGTGACTTAGCCAGCGGTAATATCTCCATGCGCACCGGCGCAAAAGGCCCCAATATGGGCATTGTAACCGCCTGCTCCTCCGGTTGCCACTCCATTGGCGAATCATTTTGGATGATCAAGCGTGATGACGCCGATATGATGATTTGCGGCGGAACTGAAGCCTGTGTTGTTGAAATCGGCGTAGCCGGATTCTGCTCCATGAAGGCGATGAGTACCAGAAATGATGACCCGCTACACGCCAGCCGCCCGTTCGATGCCGATCGCGATGGCTTTGTAATGAGTGAAGGCTCCGGCGTTCTGGTAATTGAAGAGTTGGAACACGCCTTAAAACGCGGCGCTAATATTCTGGCCGAAATCGTCGGCTATGGCGCCACCGGCGACGCCTACCATATCACCAGTCCGCACCCGGAAGGCGACGGCGCCGCCAGAGCAATTAAAATGGCGCTGAAGCACGCCGGTTTGAATCCGGAAGATGTTGACTATATCAATGCTCACGGTACCAGTACCGAACTTAATGACAAGTATGAAACCTTGGCCATCAAGTCCGCTTTAGGTGATGCCGCACGCAAAGTTATGGTCAGCAGTACCAAAGGCACCACCGGCCACGGCTTGGGGGCGGCAGGAGGTTTTGAATCTATCGTTTGTGCCAAAACCATTGCCAACGGTATTATTCCGCCGACCATCAACTACACCACGCCGGACCCGAACTGCGATTTGGATATTACTCCAAATACCGCCAGAGAGGTAAATGTGGATGTGGCGTTGAACATCAACTTGGGCTTTGGCGGCCATAACGGAGTCATTGCTTTCAAGAAATTCAACGGATAAAACATTTGTTTTTTCATACCGCCGTGCGAGTTATCGTGCTGCGGTATTTTTTTTGCGGATAATATCTCAAAATCATTTGAAAAAAATGGTTTTCAACTTTATATTCTATATGTAGGTTTATAAATTTTACAAATTTTGGAGGATGAAGTATGAATAAGTCGTTATTTTTGTCAATTGTGGCGGCCGCGGCAGTTTTGACCGGGTGCAGTACGCCGGTGGCTCGTCGACCGCTGACTGACCAGGAACAACAGTGGCAAAAGTATGTAAAATCCTACTATCCGGCGTGGAAACCGGCGTTGACCGTACCGGCCGGAGTACAGCCCGGCACCAGCCCCGCCAACACCATTCAGCCGGTAACGTTTAATGCCGCCCCCGCCAAGCCGGTGGCACAACCGGCCGTAATAGAAATTAATGAACTGGTTTTTGAAGATACCACCGCCACTCTGGACGCCGTTCCAAATTCCGGCGATGTGGTAACGTTAACGGAACCTGAAACTCCGGCGGCGGCAGAAATAACTACTCCGGCGGTTGAAGAGAAAAAAACCGAAGCAGCGGTTGCTCCAGCGGTTGAAGAGAAAAAAACCGATGTAAAAGCTGACGCCCCCGCAGTTCCGGTGGTTGACGCTGAACATGTGGTGCAAAAAGGCGAAACTTTAGGCGCCATTGCCCAGAAATATTATGGCAAAGCCTCTATGTGGAAGGTGATTATGGATGCTAATGAAGCTGTTCTGCATGGTAGCGACAAGTTAAAACCCGGTATGAAATTATCGATTCCGAAACGTTAAACTAATGTTTGAAGAGAAGTTTTATTTTGACCGCGGTTTGTCCGCCAATGCCGCCTTTGCCAATAATATTACCCGTAACGCCCGGTATGCCGAAAGCGTTTTAGGGGTAAAATTGGTGGTGCGTGATGCGTGGGTGCAAATCAGTTGCCCGGAGTCGGAAAAAGGCGAACGGGCGTTGGAGTTTTTTGCCGAACTGCTAAAGTTTGCCGGAAACAGTTGCTCTAAGGTAACGCAACCGGACTTTGAACAGTTACTGCGGGCGTTCCGGGACCATAAAGAGAGTTTTTTACAGCAGTTATACGCCGGAAAATTAGTGGTGGGGCCACGTAAAAAAGAGATTATGCCCCGCTCGATGGCGCAGTTGAAATATCTGCAGGCCATGCGGGATAAAGATGTGGTGTTCGGCATCGGACCGGCAGGCACGGGGAAAACCTATCTGGCAATGGCGGCGGCGGTAAACGAGTTGTTACAAGGCAATGTACAGCGCATTGTTTTGACGCGTCCGGCACGGGAGGCCGGCGAAAATTTAGGTTTTCTGCCCGGCAGTTTAGAGGAAAAAATCATGCCGTATCTGCGCCCGTTGTATGATGCGTTGTATGACATGCTGGATTTTGAACAGGCTTCCACTTTGATTGAAAAACATATTATTGAGGTGGCTCCGCTGGCTTTTATGCGGGGGAGAACCTTAAACGGCTCGTTCATTATTTTGGACGAAGCACAAAACACCACCGGCGAACAGATGCTAATGTTCCTGACTCGCATGGGATATGCCAGCCGGGTGGTGGTTACCGGCGACCCGTCGCAAAACGACTTGAAGCCGAATGAGGACTCCGGGTTGCGCCGGGCGGAACAGACGCTGGCGGAGTTGCCGGAAATTGCGTTCTGCCGCTTTGGTACCGCCGATGTGGTTCGCCACGCTTTACTGGAAAAAATTATTAACGCATATACCAGACATGATTGATTGGCTAAAAAATTATTCAGCCCGCCGCAAGGCTCGCCAACTGGGACAACTGGGGCAGAAACGACACGGAAAAAATGAATTTATTGAATTGATTGACCGGTCGCGAATGCTTACGGTTTTTATTACCGTTTTGGTTTGGGCGGTTTGCACTTTGGTGCTGTCTTTACCGTCTCTGCGGGCCACCACGTTTAAGCTGGTGGTGGGTCAGCAGGCGCCGCAAACCATTTTTGCCCGTGAGAATTTCAGCTATATTGATTACCCGACTTATCGGGCGCAGCAACTGCAGGCGGCAAACTCCGAACCGGTCTGCTTTAGTGTAAATGCCGCCGACAATGCCGGAATAACTCAGCGGCTGGATCAGTTTTTTTCGGAACTGCGGCAACATTCGCAAGATGCCAATCTGCCGGTGAAAGATGCCGCCGGAGAGGTGTTTAACTCATTACCGGATGAGCTGAAAGATGAGCTGATGCTGATTGCCGGAACCCCGGAAATTGTGTTGGCCTACCGCCAAAATTTGAATGCCGAAATGTCGCAGGGGATTATCTCCACTGATTTGCGTAAAGAGTATAAGGTGTCGCAACTGATTCGGGTGCTGGATGGCGAACAGCGGGATCGGGCGCCCAAGGCAATTGAAATGCTGCCGACGCCGGCAACCTCGGCACAACAGATATGTAAAACGGTTTTGCAGGAGTTCCCGTTAGGGGCGGATCGGCAGCGTTTGGCGGTGGCACTGCAGGAGATAACCACCAAAATAATCGGCGACGCCGGTAACCTGCGTTTAGACGCCGCCCGTACCAAAATGCGTCGGGATGAGGCTAAAGCCAAGGTGAAACCGCTATGGCTGGAGGTGCTGAAAGGTGAACCGTTAGTTTTGCGCGACCATATTGTGAATGCTGAAACCAAGGACAAACTGGACGCCTATGAACGCCATTTGCAAACCTCCATTTCCGGTTTTATCATAATGCGCCGGGTTCTGGCAAACGCCGCTTTCTGTTTGTTGTTATTGGGATTTATGATTGTCAATATCAATCTTCTGCGCCCGGATCTAACTAAAAACAACCGCTCAATTGCCTTGTTGACACTGGTACTGCTATTGTCGGTGCTCCTGAATTATGCGGCGATGGAGCTTTTTGGCTTCTTCAGCGCACTCTTAAACATTCCGCCCAAATTTATGCCGGATGCTCTGCCGATTGCACTGCCGGCAGTGGTTATTGTGGTAATTCTGGGGATTGAACCGGCTATTTTCGCCACGTTGTTTACGGCTGGAACTGCCGCATTAATGTTGAATGCCGAGGCCGAACTGATTTTCAGCAATCTGATGTTCTATGCCACCACCGGCGTGGCGGCGGCTTTGGCGTTGCGCAAGGTAAGCAATTACCGTTTGTATTCGGTAAGAACGGCGCTGGTCATTACGGTTACCATGTATTTTCTGGCCGTTTTTAATTTGGCGTTTCAAGGCGCAATCACGACTCAGAGTTTGTATTATTGTGCCGTTTTATGCGTATGCAACGCCTTGGGAACCGCAGTGGCGGCTTTGATTTTAGTGTTCTTTATGGAACTGGTGTTTAGAGTATCAACCAATATGTCGCTTTTACTGCAGTGCGACATTAACCATCCGGTACTTAAAGAGTTACAACTTAAAGCACCGGGGACGTTTTTTCATTGTCAAACCGTGGCTACGCTGGCGGAAACCGCCGCTAAAGAGATTGGGGCAAATTATTTAATGTGCCGAGTGGGGGCGTTATATCACGATATCGGCAAACTGAAAAAGCCGGAGTATTTTACCGAAAATAACATCAATACCGCTAATATGCACGAGGATTTAACCCCGGCGATGAGTGCAATTATTTTGCGTTCGCATGTGGAAGACGGTGTGGAGCTGGCTCGGCAATACAAGTTGTCGCAATTAGTCCGGGATATGATTCAGCAGCATCACGGCACGGATATTATGCGGTTTTTCTATAATAAAGCGTTGGAACAGGCCGACGGTGCGACGGTTTTGGCCTCGCAATATTCGTATCCGGGGCCGTTGCCGCAGACTCGTGAAGTGGCCATCGTGAGTCTGGCCGACTCCTGCGAAGCCGCCAGCCGCTCGCTGGCACACCCCACCATGCAGAATATTACCGTGCTGGTGAATAATATCATCAATCAACGGTTGGAGTCCGGCCAGTTGAACGATGCCGAACTTACGATTGCAGATTTGGCCAAGGTAAAAGAGAGTTTTATCCGCACCTTAACCACCATGTTTCACAGCCGGATTGCGTACCCGAATAAAAAAGGAGATAATTCAAATGAAGCTAAGTTACCGCTGGAGAACCGGCAAACACCCGAAGCCAAATAGAAAATTATTGACCGAAGCGATGAATTCGGCCGCAAAATTGGCCGGATTACCCATGAATGTAGAGTGGGAATTGTCGGTTGATTTTGTGGGCGACCGGGCCATGGCGCAGGCGAATAATGACTATGTGGGGCATGTGGGCACTACCGATGTAATCACCTTCAGCTATTTTGACGCCGACGCCCCGGTTTTCCCCGGCGACACGGCGATTGAACTGTTTGTCTGCACCGACGTCGCCGCCCGTGAAGGCGCTTCCAGACCGGAAACCGACGGCTATGCCGGAGAACTGATGCTGTATTTAGTACATGGGTTACTGCATTCAGCCGGCGAAGACGACTTGACCGTCCCGGCCGCCCAAAGTATGCGCCGCCGTGAACAGGAGGTCTTAAACGGCTTACGCCAGCGATTCGATTTTAAAAAGATTTTTTCGAATTAGGATAGTCGATTATGCAAAAGGTGATTTTTGTTGTAGACAAGGCGGCAAGTAGCGAAGTGTACTTTAGTACATGAGCGGCGTAGCCAACGCAGTATACGACAAAAAGCACCGGAGGCTTCCAGCGGAGGCATGGTTAATGCCGGAGCGACAAGGCATAAAACATAGTTCCACGCTCAAAACCTTGCGTTTATTCATGCGCTTTTTATAATTTAAGTTTTTGATTATTAACCATATAGCCGGTTTTGCACAATCGACTAAGATAGCATTTTCTGTAAATATTTGCCGTAATTGGTATTCATTAACGGCGGCAAATTTTCGGCGATTTCGGCGGCGGAGAGCCAGCGGTTGTTATAACCGATCTCTTCCAGACAGGCAACCTGCAAACCTTGCTGTAACTCTATGGTGCGGATAAAGTTTCCGGCATCCAGCATACTGTCGTAAGTGCCGGTGTCCAGCCAGGCAAAGCCACGGCCGAGTTTTTCCAGCTTAAGTTCATTTTGCTGTAAATACAAATTATTAATGGCGGTAATCTCTAATTCGCCACGTGCCGACGGCTTAATCGTTTTGGCCATCTCCACCACCTGATTATCATAAAAATACAGTCCGGTAACGGCATAGTTTGAAGGTGGAACGGCGGGTTTCTCCACAATGTCCACCACGTGGTCATGCTCATTAAACTTCACCACCCCAAAACGTTCCGGATTATTTACGTAATAACCGAAAATCGTTGCTCCGTGCGTTTGCCCGGCGGCGGCACGCAAAAGTTGCGGCAGACTGGCACCATAAAAAATATTGTCGCCCAACACTAAGGCCACCGAATCTTTACCGATAAAATCCCGCCCGATGATAAATGCCTGCGCCAATCCCTCCGGTTTTGGCTGTTCCGCATAACAAATTTCAATGCCGTAACGGGAACCGTTGCCCAGCAAACGCTCAAAATTCGCCCGATCCTCCGGTGTGGTTATCACCAGTATTTCCCGGATTCCCGCCAGCATCAATACCGACAGCGGATAGTAAATCATCGGCTTGTCATACACCGTAAGCAGTTGTTTGGACACGCCGAACGTGGCCGGATAAAGCCGGGTGCCGCTGCCGCCGGCCAATACAATACCCTTCATCTTAAAGCCCCTCCCCTAAACGTTCGCCGGCATAGTTGCCACTGCGAATCGGCTGCCACCACCAGGCGTTGTTTAAATACCACTCCACCGTTTTCCGCAACCCGGTCTCAAAGGTCTCCTCCGGTTGCCAGCCTAACTCCCGCTGCAGTTTTCCCGCATCAATCGCATAGCGCAAGTCATGCCCCGGCCGGTCATTAACAAACGTAATCTGGTCGGCATATCGGCCGTTTTCCTTGGGTTTCAACTCGTCCAGCAAGCGGCAAATTGTCTGCACCACCGCTAAATTAGTCCGTTCATTATGGCCGCCGATATTATAGGTTTCACCCGGAATTCCGTGCTGATTTATCAACCATAACGCCTTGACATGGTCATCCACATACAGCCAGTCGCGAATTTGAGCGCCGTTGCCGTAAATCGGCAAAGACTTACCGTCCAACGCATTAAGAATCACCAGCGGAATCAGTTTTTCCGGAAAATGATACGGCCCGTAATTATTTGAACAATTACTGATTAAAATCGGCAACTTGAACGTATGCCCCCACGCACGCACCAGATGGTCGGCGGCGGCTTTACTGGCGGAATATGGTGATTTAGGGGCATAAGGAGTAGACTCGGTAAACAAACCGTCGCGCCCCAGCGAGCCGTAAACTTCGTCGGTGGAGATATGCTGAAAGCGGAAATCCCGCCCCGATTTTTTCCAATACTCCGTAGCGATATTCAATAAATTCGCCGTTCCCATAACATTAGTCTGCACAAATTCCAGCGGATTGTCAATTGAACGATCCACATGCGACTCGGCGGCCAGATGCATAACCGCATCGGGTTGAAAACGGTCAAAAACCGCTTTTACCGCCACCGCATCGGCAATATCCGCCTGCACAAATTCATAGCGTCCGGAGTCGGCCACCTCGCTCAAACTGGCTGGATTGCCGGCATAGGTCAATTTGTCCAGATTACAGACTTTTACCCTCGTATTCTTAATCAGAAAACGCACTAAAGCCGAACCGATAAATCCGGCGCCGCCGGTAATCAGGAGTCGTTTTTCGTTCATAAATCCTCCTCTAACGCTAAAAATTCCGCCAAGGCGTCCTGCCACAAGGCGAGCGGCGGCAACTCAAATTTCCGCCAGTTCGCTTTTTCCAATCTGGAATTGGCCGGACGGGGCGCCGGACGGGGAAACTCCGCCGTCGTACACGGCTGCAAATCCACCGTCAATCGTTTTAGGCGAAAAATCTCGGCGGCAAACTCGTACCACGAAGCCTCGCCTTCACAACTCAAATGAAATATGCCGGTCAATTCCGGCCGGGTTAACATCGCCGCCACGCCACGAGCCACCACCAGAGTCGATGTCGGATTACCGATTTGGTCATTCACCACCTTCAGCAATTTTCCGCTCCGCCCCAGTTTCAGCATGGTATGCACAAATGACGGCCCCCCAAAACCATACAGCCACGCCGTGCGTAAAATAACGCTGTTCGGGCAAAACTTGGCAATCTGCTGTTCGCCGCCAAGTTTAGTACGCCCGTAAATCGTGGCCGGAATCGCAATATCAGCTTCACTATAAGGGCGTTCGGCATTCCCGGCAAACACATAATCGGTAGAAATCGCCACCAATCTGGCATTAAATTCGGTACAAAGTTTCGCCACATTGCCGCTCCCGGTTACATTCACCTGCTCCGCCGTTTCCGGCTCGGCTTCGCAACCATCCACATTCGTCATGGCGGCACAATGAATCACCGCTTCCGGCTTAAATTCCCGCATCACCTTGCGTAATGACTCCGGCTGCCGGATATCACATTCCGGCAAATCAGTAATCAACACCTTGCCGGATAACATTTTAGCCAAAGTTCGCCCCAGCATGCCCCGCCCGCCGGTTAATAAAATCCGCATATTTTTTTGCTCAACTTTCCGCCGGAGCAACGCCGGCATAATCAAACAAATCCGGGCAGTCCGCCAGCGTTATCCGATTCGCATCCTTAGCCGACAAAATCACTTTTTCCGCCGGAATCGGCCACGGAATATTCACGGCCGCATCATTCCAGGCAAAACCACGTTCGGCGGCCGGGCAATATTCATTGTCGCACTTATAAGTAAATACGGTGTCGTCCTCCAGCACGGCGAACCCGTGTGCAAAACCACGCGGTATAAATAACATCCGATGATTACCACCCGATAATTCCGCCCCGAAAAACTGCCCGAACGTGGGCGAACCACGCCGAATATCCACCACCACATCCCATACTTTCCCGCAAATCACCCGCACCAGTTTGGCTTGAGCATGGGCGCCCGACTGAAAATGCATCCCACGCACCACGCCATACTGCGACAGCGACTCGTTGTCCTGAATAAAATTCACAGCAATGCCGTTATCCCGCCATACCGAGGCTCGAAACGACTCAAAAAAATATCCACGGCCATCCGCCCACACTTGGGGTTCAATAATTTTCACTCCGGCCAGTGGTGTATCGATTATATTCATATATCCCGCTTTGTATTCCGTTTGACTTATAGAAAATAAGATAACCGTTAAGTTGCGCCTTTCAAGCCGTCAACCGATAAAAAATGTAAAAAAAACTGAAAAACATATTGTAAAAACATATTGTTGCACTATAAGTAACCAATATGATATTTTTGCGCTAAAATCAACTTCTTTTGCATAATTGTGCAACCCCAACGGATTTTTGCGGTCTAATAAGGCGGAACACAAACATGGAACTATACTTTAAGGAGAGACACTATGGGAATCGGACTATTGATAATTTTAGGCGTGATTGCAATTATCGTAATATGGTATATTGCCACCTATAACCGCTTGCGCCGGTTAAAAATTTCTATTCAGGAAGCGTGGAGCGGCATTGATGTACAGCTGAAACGTAAAAGTAATATTCTGCAGAATTTGGTTGATACTTTAAAAATGCAAATGAAGTTTGAAACTGACCTGCTTACTCAGCTTACTCAGGCTCGGAGCGGCTTGACCAGCAATAATCATGCCGAAGCCATGGCCGCCAACGATCAGGTTACCAAATTGATGCCCGGTATCAACGCCGTGGCGGAAGCGTATCCGCAGTTAGGCACCAATGACTCATTTTTACAATTGATGGGCGATATTAAGGACTGTGAAGACAAGGTGGCGTATGCCCGCAACCGTTATAATATCACCGTGGCACGTTACAATATGGATATTGTCAGCATTCCGACCAACATTGTGGCTAACAATATGGGGCTGCAGGCCGAACAGCTGTTTGAAATCACCGCTGAAGCCAGAGTAGATGCCGACAATATGCGGATCAGCAAATTATAATTTCGGAGTATCAGCAGTATGGAAGATGTAAGCTCGGCGTTGTTTGCCGAACAGGAAGTGCGTAAAAATTTCGTAAAAAGCGGAATTTTGGTGGTGGTTTTAATGTGCATCGCCTTTGGCTTGAGTTATTGGATTGGCATCGAATTAGGCAATCCGGCAAATGGCCTGCTGATTGGTGCAGTTATTGCATTAATTGTGATTCCAATTCAAATTTTAACCGCCAAATATGCTATCTTGGGCATGGCGCGCGGACGGGCGGCTAATCCGGAAAATCCGGACGAACGCCGTGCCATACATACTCTGGAGGGGTTGGCGATCTCCGCCGGATTAAAACGCACGCCGGACTTGTATATCGTGCCAAGCCAGGTGCCGAACGCTTTTGCCTCCGGGTTAAGCGAGTCAAGTGCGTTCGTAGCGATAACTCAGGGATTGCTGGATATGATGGAACCGGCCGAGCTGGAAGGGGTTATCGGGCATGAAATTGCACACATTGTACATCGTGACATTATGCTTAATCAACTGGTGGTGGGCTTGATCAGCGTTATCTTATTGTTGGCGTTTGTGCTGGAACGGGTAATGTTTTTTAAGAGCATCAGCGGCGGCCGTCGCGACCGGGAAAACAACGGAGCCGGCGGCTTAATTGCGTTATTGATCATTGTGGCTATTTTAATTCGTCCCATTGCCCAACTAATTGCCGCATTACTGCAAATGAGCATCTCACGCAAGCGCGAGTATGCCGCCGATGCGTATTCGGTGCGCTTATGCAGTTATAATGAAGGTTTGGCCAATGCGCTGGCCAAATTGGGCGGGCATAAATACAACGCTAAAGACGTAGAATCCTTAGGCGGTAAAGAGTTAGCCTGCATGTACATCAACTTTCCCGGCGGCGAACTGTTCAGCACTCACCCGCCGATAGACGAGCGAATCCGCCGAATCCGCAATATGTATTAATGAATCGTTAAATCATATACCGTTTTGTCCGGAGTCGAAAAAAACAACTCCGCATCAAAGCGGATAGTCAAAATTTTCAATACGCCGATATAATATTTTCCAAAATAGCCGATATCCGCTATTGAAAATTTCAAAAACCGATATATATTATATTTATTCCAAGCCCGGGTGGCGGAATAGGCAGACGCAACAGACTTAAAATCTGTTGACCGTAAGGTCGTACGGGTTCGACCCCCGTCTCGGGTACCACTTTTCGATTATAAGCCATTCAGTCCGCTGGATGGTTTTTTGGTTTAGGTGATAATGCAAAAACTGACTTCGATTATAAGCCATTCAGTCCGCTGGATGGTTTTTTGGTTTAGGTGATAATGC
>CAZEHZ010000015.1:20288-29846 GCA_964512385.1 uncultured Victivallaceae bacterium
GATAATGCAAAAACTGACTTCGATTATAAGCCATTCAGTCCGCTGGATGGTTTTTGATTGCATGAGATTTCACCTGTTACGATGCCTAAAAAACCGTTCTACGCTAAAAACCTTGCTTTCTTATGCGCAGTACCGAATTGACATTATCGACTGATTATTGGCCGCCACGTCTAATCCCGCTGTTCTTACCTATAAAGCATTATCGGCCAGTCCAATTAAATTATCCCCGCCCCCACCATCTTAACGGCAAAAAAAAAACCGTCCAATATGGACGGCTTTTTCTATGCTCTGATCAATCGTGCAGTGCAAGAGTTTTCTGCTTATTCAGCATCAAATTCAACCCACTGTAAAATACTCATTTCAGCAGCATCACCAATACGCTTGCCTAACTTCAGAATGCGGGTGTAACCGCCCTGACGATTGGCAAACTTAGGAGCAACTTCATCAAACAACTTCTTGGCGGCATCCTTATTATGGATACGAGATACCACCAGACGACGATGATGCAAATTGTCCGCCTTAGCCATAGTTACCAACTTTTCTGCGTAACGACGCATTTCCTTGGCCTTAACCAAGGTGGTGGTAATCTGGCCATGTTCAATCAAGCTGGAAACCATGTTGGCCATCATCGCCTGACGATGGGAACCGGTACGACCAATTTTAAAAGTATGTACGCGATGACGCATTTATTTTTCCTCCTGCTCGTCCGCTCTTACACGGACAGACTCTTCTTCCAATGCATTCTCCACCGTTTCGGTAAGCTGCATTCCAAGGCCGAGCCCGAGTTTTTCTATTTTTTCTTTAATTTCATCCAAAGACTTACGACCGAAATTGCGATACTTCAGCATACGGCTTTCCGTTTTTGTGCAAAGCTCACCAATCAATTTGATATTGGCGTTATTCAAGCAGTTCATTGCCCGAACAGACAAGTCCAGCACTTCCACATCCTGCGCTAAAGTCTTAAAGAGTTTCAACTCTTCTTCGCTCATCATTTCTTTAACGTCTTTTTCTGTAGTCTGCCCGCCAACAAATACCTGCAAATGTTCACGCAGAATCTTTGCCGCCTGTTCCACCGCATCAATCGGAGTAATTCGGCCATCGGTCCAAACTTCCAGTTCCAGCGAATCCATTTCGGTTTCTTCGCCGACTCGAGCCGCACCTACCTGATAATTTACGCGGGTAACCGGGCTAAAAAGACAGTCTACCGGAATCGTGCCAATCACCTGTGTGGCGGATACACGTTCGGCCGGTAAATAACCTTTGCCTTTTATGATGTCAATTTCAGCACGAAACGGGAACGCATCATCCATCGTACAGATAACCTGTTCGGGATTAAGCACTTCCACCGTGCCGTCGGTAACAATATCCGCCGCGGTAACCGGACCGGCGGTGTCTTTACGGATTTCCAGAGTCTTGGTGTTTTCGCTGAACAAGTTCAAGCGAACGCACTTCAGATTCAATACAATCTCCGTAACGTCTTCGACTACATGGGGCAATGTCTGAAATTCATGCGCCGCGCCTTCTATGCGTACAGCACAAATCGCCGCGCCTTCCAATGAGGAAAGCAGTACTCGGCGTAAACTGTTGCCCAACGTGTGGCCAAAACCGCTTTGAAACGGCGCCGCAATAAATTTAGCATAAGTATCGCTGTTGCCGCTCCCATCGTCGATAACCAGGGAGTTCGGCATCGGGAATCCAGATGCAGCAGTCATATAATTACCTCCAGAAATAGTTAATTTGTCTTAATATTTTACGACAGTCTATACCCGACATCAGACACGACGCCGTTTGGGAGGACGGCAACCGTTATGCGGTACTGGAGTGATATCTTTAATGGCTACTACTTCGATTCCGGCGGCGGCAATACCGCGTACCGCAGATTCACGACCTGCGCCCGGCCCTTTAATTCGTACTTCTACTTCTTTCATACCCAGCAACTGGGCTTTTTTGGCCGCATCGCCGGCAATTACCTGCGCTGCATAAGCGGTACTCTTACGAGAACCCTTAAAACCGTTCTTACCACCGGTAGACCAGCACAACACGTTACCGTGAAGGTCGGTAAAAGTTACCTTGGTGTTATTGAACGAAGCCAAAACATAAGCGATACCAGCCGGAATATTTCGTCCGCTCTTCCCGCGCTGTTTCACTTCACGTACTTCCGGAGCGGCCTCGGCGGCGGCGGCGGGAGCTACATTCTGATTCATTTCTTCAGCCATATTTAAAATCCTGAATTTATTCTATTGTTTACTGTTTTCTATTCAGCACTTACGCCGTAACTTTCAGGCCATTAAGCCTTAGCGGCCAAACGACGCTGAGTTTTGTCACGAATAGCACCAATCGTAATCTTCTTACCCTTACGAGTACGGGCGTTGGTCTTGGTACGCTGACCGTGTACCGGCAAGCTACGACGATGGCGAACACCACGATAGCAACCGATCTGCTGTAAACGACGAATATCCGCGGCGATTACACGACGCAAATCACCTTCTACCAGAATTTCGTTCTGAAGATACTTTGTAATAGCGGCAATATGTTCCGGAGTCAGGCTCGAAGCCTTTAAGCCTACCGGAATGCCGAGTTTTGTAATAATTTCCATGGCCTTTACCGGCCCAATCCCGTAGATATAGCGCAAGGAGTATTCAATACGCTTATTGCCCGGAATATCAACACCAATTATACGTGGCATAATTAAACCCTCACTGTTTCCTAATGTTAGCCCTGTCTCTGTTTATGACGGGCGTTACGCGAGCAGATTACTCTAATAACGCCATTGCGCTTGATAATCTGGCAAAATTCGCATCTGCGTTTTACTGATGCTCTAACTTTCATGATTCGATTCTCCCGAATTTTCACGTTCGTTATATTGTTTGCCCGTTTGGGTTTCCCCGCCCGGTAAGCCGATATAAATTCATTAACCATTGCTTCCCGTACCGCAAACTCAATCACGACCTGAACGCAACTTCAACCAATTTTTACCGGACAACCTGCCTTCAGCTTAGGTCTACCCTAACCACTAAAGACAAAAAAGAACTCTGCCATCCACTTTACCTTCAACTCAATGAATTTTTCGGTGGTCGACACAGTCTTTATCGTTAGCTCCCCACGAGCGGTGGAAATCGATATGGAGAGCCACGCATAATAATTTTCATATAATCTATCATTATAATACAAAAAAGCAAATTTATTTTAAAATTTTTCTGCTTTTTTTTATTTATCGTCATCCATTGAGCAAATCCGGCAGTGCCGGCAGTCCAATCCCTGCGGCGGAATGTATAACTTGCCGGACTTTACCGCCTTGCGTTCGTTCAAAAAGTTCATGCCCGCCAACAGACAACCCAAAATTATAAAACCGCCCGGCGCCAATGCCGGCAGCATAAAACTCCAATTCGGCACCAGCGTAATGTCAAACAACGCTCCGGTGCTGAGAAATTCACGCAGACACCCCAGCAACGTCAGCGCCAAAGTAAAGCCCAATCCCATCCCCAAAGCATCAAAAATTGACCTCAGCAATGAGTTTTTAGCGGCAAACGCCTCCGCCCGCCCCAGCACAATACAGTTCACCACAATCAGCGGAATGAAAATCCCCAGCGCATTATATAACGCTTCCGGCGCATACGCCCGCATACTCAAATCCACCATGGTTACAAAAGTGGCGATCACCACAATGAAAATCGGAATACGAATCTTATTGGGAATCAGATTTTTCAGCAAAGAAACCACAATATTACTGCCCAACAGCACTACCGTGGTCGCCACGCCCATGCCTAAACCGTTAATGGCCTTGCCGGTTAACGCCAAGGTGGGACACATGCCCAGCAACAGTACCAGCGTCGGGTTTTCCCGCCAAACACCCTTGATAAAATCATTCCATAATACTTTAATCATTTTTCACAATCTCCTGTTCGGTCAATGTGCGTACAATCTCCCGGCGGTTATTCCGGAAGCTGTTTAAAACCTTATTCACCAGTTCAGTAACGGCACGACTGCTGATGGTGGCTCCGGTGATAAACGTAACTTTACCGCCGTCTTTGGTGATTCTTAGCGGCGTATCGTCGGTGCCCAAGCCGCCAAATGAGTCCAGCACCACATTGGCCGGCAAAATCGATTCATCCACCTTCTCCGCCCCGAACACCGTATCCAGTGTCTTAAGTTGCTGACGATTACAGACATTGGTACCCAAGCCCGGCGTTTCATTCTGCCGGGTTATCAGCACTGCCGAGCGTTCGCCCTTCAGCATCAACACCTTACCGGCCGGAGACAAACCGACCAGTCCGGCCACTTCGCCGGCATATCCACTGCCGCTGACGGCTTCCGCCGCCAATGCCACCAGCACATCGTCTTTAAATGCACCATAAAATTTTACGCCGTCCACCTCGCACACATTCTGCGATGGCGTGTTGTCGAACTCCGGCAAAACCTGCGCCAAGGCCTGATTGGTTTTACGAATCTTTGCCGCCTCAATCGTCGGTTTGGTGACACCGTCAAACCATGCCAAAATCCCGGCGGCGGCCACTCCCACCACGCAAAGAATCAGCCCCAGCACCAAAAAATTACTGCAATTTTTTAAATTCATTTGCTCACCTGCACCTTCTTACGCACATAACCGAACGGCAGAGTATGACACATACGGTCAATCAGCGGCACTAAAGCGTTCATCAACAGAATTGAGAAGCTCACCCCTTCCGGATAACTGCCCCACACCCGGATTACCACCGTAATTACGCCGCAACCTACAGCAAAAACCACGCCGCCCCAGTTGGTCATCGGGCTGGTTACCATGTCGGTAGCCATAAAAAATGCCCCTAACAGCAACCCGCCGTTCAGCACATGGAACGCCGCCGGAGGCGTTAATTCCGGTGCAAACGCATGAATTACCGCCGTAAACAATGCTACCGTGGCAATAAAGAAAATCGGAATCTGCCACTTAATCAACTTCATAAACATTAAGGCAATTCCGCCCAGTAGCAATGCCAGGCAACTGGTTTCACCTAAAGAACCGGCGCGATTGCCGATAAAGTAGTTTTTATAATCATCTTTAGTGGTAATCGAGTCGTAAGTATTTGCTCCGCACGGCAATTTGGCTTTTAAATTAGCGGCAATGCCCAACGGCGTGGCACAACTTACAAAACTCTCTGCCGATGCCGGAGTGGCATGAGTGGTGTTTACTTGAGCATCCTGCCATTCACGCTTCATCATTTCCGTCGGCGTCCAAGTCGTCATCATGGCGGGCAGTGCAATCAGCAACGCTACACGCGCCACCAGTGCCGGGTTAAAGATATTATGCCCAATCCCGCCGAACACCTGCTTGCCAACCCAGATGGCAATAAACCCGCCCAGCACACAAACCCACCACGGCGCCGACGCCGGCAGGTTCATCGCCAATAAAATTCCGGTTAAAATTGCCGAGCAGTCCCGCAATGGTTTGAAGGAGCTTTTGCCAATCCAAAACCAGATTGCCTCCGCCGCCACACACGCCACGGTGGTAATCACCACCACCCGCAACGCCTCCATGCCAAAGAACCACACTCCGGCCGCCAACGCCGGCACTAAAGTCAGAATCACCTTCAGCATAATCTTCTGCACATTCAAACGGTCGTGTATATGCGGCGACGAACTTAAAATCAACTCATCGCCCGCAGGCATCACCAACCCGGTCATATTCTGTTCACTCATATCAATAAAAATCCCTATTTTTTAGCCCGTTTACGAATTTCCGCCTTAGCCCGCCGCATGTGCTGAACCAATGGCCGATGTGCGGGGCACCCGTAAGCGCAGGCGCCGCATTCCAAACAATCCATTACATGATTCTGCTGTGCCAAATCAAACTTTTCGTTCTCAATCAACATGCTTAACGGCCCCGGAGAAAGGTGCATGGCGCAAGCCCGCAAACACATTCCGCACCGGATACAACTGGACGAATCGTACAGCGAAATCTCTTTTTTACCCAATAACAACACGCCGGAGCCGTTTTTACAAATCGGCACATCAAACGATTTTTGCGCAAAACCCATCATCGGCCCGCCTAAAATCAGCTTACGCGGTTCTTCCGTTACCCCACCCGCCAACTCAATCAACTTGCGAACCGGAGTACCGATTTTCACCTTAAAGTTGCCCGGAGTCTTAACCGCTTCGCCGGTAACCGTGGTGATGCGTTCAATTAACGGCGTACCGTCATTGACCGCCTCAAACACCGCGGCGGCGGTGGCCACGTTCTGCACTACGCAACCGGCGTCCATCGGCAAACCGCCCGCCGGAACCTGACGTTTGGTAACTGCATAAATCAGTTGTTTTTCCGATCCCTGCGGATATTGAACTTTTAAGCCGACAATCTTAACTTTATACTCATCAGCATGTTTAAGCAATGCTTCAATCGCATCGGTTTTATTCAACTCCACCCCGATATAGACGTTTTCCACGCCCAGAATCCGCCCCATAATTGCGGCTCCGGCCAAAACTTTTTCGGGTTGTTCCAGCATTAAACGATGGTCGGCGGTCAAATACGGTTCGCACTCGGCGCCGTTTAAAATAATATGGTCTATCTTCTTGTCCGGCGGCGGACTCAATTTTACATGGCACGGAAACGCCGCTCCGCCCATCCCCACTACGCCGCAATCCGAGATGCGTTTTTTCAACTCGCCCGGCTCCGTGGTGCGCCAATCCAAATGCGGCAAACGGTTTGCCGTCCATTCATCCTGCCCGTCGGCATCAATAATTATGGCCGGCACCAGCACCCCCATCGGGCCCGGAGCTTCGGCAACATCCGCAATTACACCGCTGGTCGGCGCATGTAACGGCACCGACACAAAACCACCGGCCTCCGCCAGCAAATCGCCCTTTTTAACCGCATCGCCTTTTTTTACCATCACCTTCGGCGGTGCGCCCACGTTCTGCCCCACCAGCACAAAATAACGCTCCAGCAGCGGCACGGCCTGAATTGCCGAATTTTTACTTAAAGCCTTACCGTCATTTTCCGGATGAATCCCGCCGGAAAAACTTAACGGTTTGGGCGGCAAAGAGTTATTCGCCATGTTTCATCTCCTTATTCGCACGTTCCAACTGCTTGTATTCCTCAGCTAAATGTTGCTTATGTGTTTGCAGACACCCGGTGGGACAGCCGATTTTTTCCAACTGCGCGGCGGCAGGATACGGCGTATGCTCATAATCCACCTCGCACTTAAAGCCGTTCACCTTAAACTGCCCATCTTCCGCCCCTCTTACGCATTTGCGGCAACCAATACACGCCACGCCGCAAACCTGCTTCTTTAACGGGGCTTTTACCGGCGATGAGCAATATACATGCACCTCCGCATCCGCCGGAACCAGTTTTATTAAATGACGCGGACAAGTATTTACGCAGTTTCCGCACCCTACGCACAAATCCGGATGCACTACCGCTAAATTATTGATGATTTCAATCGCCCCGAACGGGCAGGCTCTGGCACAGCTCCCCATGCCCATACAGCCATAGGCGCAACTCTTCGGCCCGCCGCCAACCAATGCGGCCGACACGCAGTCGTTTACACCGTTATACAGCAACGGGGCGCAATCCTGATTCAAGTCGCCGCCGCACAACACCGCCGCCACCTGCTTAAAACTGCTGCCAGCCTCCACCCCCAGCGCCTGCGCAATGGCACTGACCTGATCGGCACTGCATACCGGGCATTTATTCGGCGGGCATTCACCGGCCACAATCGCTTTGGCTAAGTCCGCACAACCGGCCTTGCCGCAACCGCCGCAGTTCGCCCCCGGCAGCAACCCCAAAACTAAATCAACTTTAGGATCACTCGGCACGGCAAAGATTTTTGAAGCGATCCCGATAATAACGCCTAAGCCCAACGCAATAACGCCGGTGTAAATCACCGCCGCTAAAATTGTCATATCCATGAAATATACTCCTTAATTGAACTTGGCTCAGCAGATTCCGGAAAATCCGAGGAACGCCATCGACAGAATCCCGGCGGCAATCAACGCAATCGCCATCCCCCGGAACGGCCGCGGTATGGCCGACAACTCCAACCGCTCACGCATGCCGGAAAATATCACCAGCGCCAACGCAAACCCAATCCCCGAAAACATCCCGAAAATCGTGGCACTTAATATATCCCGCCCCACTTGAGCATTTAAGGACGCCGCCCCCATTACCGCACAGTTGGTGGTAATCAGCGGCAAAAATATCCCCAGCGCCTTATACAACGCCGGGCTAAGTTTCTGCAATACCACTTCCACAATCTGCACTAAAGACGCTATAACCACAATAAACAGCGTGATTTGCAGAAAGCTGAGGTTTACTTTATACCCAGCAAACGCCACCTCTTTAGCCACATAATTATAAATTACGGCCGTGGCGAATGAGGCAATTGTCATTACAAAGACCACCGCACCACCCATTCCCAGTGCGGTGTCCAACCGTTTAGATACCCCCAAAAACGGGCATATCCCCATAAATCTGGATAATACAAAATTGTACACCAGCACCGCACCCACGGTGATCTCCAAATAATTTACATCGTTTCCCATTTGATACACTTTCCCTGTTCAAACTCGGTTTCCAATTATTCCATTTTACAAATCCAATGTAAAAAATAATTATCATATATTATACTATCAATACAATGTTTATGCAAGTAACAAAGATATAAAAATTCCATTAAAAAATAAATTTGCTTTTTTTGCAAAAAACCACTTGCAAAGTGCAATTAGTCGCTTATTGTATGCTTGGAGACCGGGTTTTGAGGTGTCAAATCCCCATGATTCGGCTTAATGTTTTTATCGTTTTCAAACCGAGGCGATAAGATATTATAAACTGTTTAAGCGTAAGGAGTGTTTAACTATGGTTACTGGGATTATTCTGGTTAATGTAGAACGTGCCAAACTCGCTAATGTTATTGAAGGCATCATCAAAATCGACGGCGTTACTGAAGTATACACCGTTGCTGGCGAATATGACATCGCTGTTGTTGTTCGAGTTAAGAGCAATGCCGAACTCTCCGATATCATCGCCTGCAAAATGACGCATGATATTGAAGGAATTATTCACACCAAAACGCTGATTTCGTTATCTTCACTGGCTAAAGTTGACCTTGAAAAAGTGTTCTTGAGCTAACCAGAGATACTCGAAATACCAATGCCGCTCAGTCCGAGCGGCCTCTTTTTTTTTGCTTGGGCAAATGGCGACTTTCGAGCCTTTTTTTGCTTGGTTAAATGGCGACTTTCGAGCCTTGCGGTCGTCGGTTGCTCAGTCGTGTACGTATGTACACTCCTTCGCCCCCTCCTCGGCAAAACTCGAAATTCATCCATTTTCCCTGCGCAAAAACTGCATTCTGTGTGTAGGGGAATTGCGAATCGCTTCGCTCTCGCATGGGACCGGCTCCGCCGGGGAATTGGCGAATCGCTTCGCTCCGCCGGATTTGTCTATCGCTATGTTCTGCGTGCATATCGGGACTGGCGTTCGCTCCGCTCTCGCACCGGACAACGGTTTCGCCGGGGAATTTGGCGAATCGCTCCGCTCCGCCGGCGTTGTCTATCGCTATGGTTTTACTGCAAATATGAATAGCGTTG
>CAZEHZ010000016.1:0-28972 GCA_964512385.1 uncultured Victivallaceae bacterium
GTTAAATCCAACTTTTTTCGCATTTTTTACGGCTCTAAACGTATAAATATTCTTATAAGTTGCATTTTTGCCCAATGTATGATATATTACCCCCAAAAAACTAACAGTTAAGGATGTTATATTTTGAATAAGCCGTTTTTTGAATTGAAGTGCGGAAGAACCAAGCCACGCACCGCCGTTTTTATGTCCGGCAGCGGCAGTAATGCCGAAGTTTTGCTGAATTTGGCCGCCAACGGCCAGTTGCCCGGCTGCGATTTGGCGGCGGTGGTTACCGATAATCCCGAAAAAAGCCGCTCCAGAGAACTGGCGGAAAAGTTTAATCTGCCGCTGGTGGACTTGAGCATAAAGGAGTTTTACCACTCCCGCAATGAAAAAGTGTCGGTGGCGACTCCGGCCGGGCGGGAACTGCGCCGGCAGTGGACGGACGAACTTTTAGCCAAACTGGAAAAATTTGACTTGGATTTCGGCATCTTTGCCGGATTTGTGCCGCTGTGTTCCATTAATGAGGCGTTCCCGTGTTTGAATGTCCACCCCGGCGACTTGACCGTGGAGGATGCCGACGGCGTGCGGCGGTTGACCGGACTCCATACCATCCCCATTGAACGGGCGATACTGGGCGGCTTTACGCAGTTACGCAGCAGCGTGATTGTGGTGCAGAGCTTGGAGGCCGCCGGAAATAATATTGACGCCGGCCCGATTTTAGGCGTGTCGGAACCGCTGAATATCGACTTCAGGGGATTTTCTCTGGAAGAACTCCGGGCGATTGCCGCCCGCCGCCCCGCTAAACGCCCCGTCGGGGGCTGGAAAGATGAACTGGAAGCGTTGGCCGCCTTTAATCAGGAACGGTTGAAATATGCCGGCGACCATCTGGTTCTGCCCAAAACCGTGGCCATGTTTGCCGCCAACCGCTACAGCTTGGATGCCGAGGGTAATTTGTATTGGGACGGCCAAAAAATTAAAACTATCGAGTTTTTTGCCGACGGCCAAATGAAATTATTATAAAAACTCAATACCAAACTTGCGAAAATCCGCTATCGGTGGTATTTTATTAAATGTATATTTTTACTCAACTATATAATAAAAAAGATTGAAAGGTAATTTATCATGAGCATCTCTCCGTTGCAGAAAGCCCGTGCCGCTTATCAACCCAAACTCCCGCCGGCATTGGCCAACGGCGCCAACGTTAAGGTTGTGGAAGGCGCCCCGACCACCAGCGTGGCCGACAGCGAAAAAATTCAACAGCTCTTTTCCGCCACTTTCGGCAGCCCGGTTTTGACCTTTGAAACCGCCGCCTCCTGCTGCTGCTCCAACGGTTGCTGCGGCAGTGCCGCTCCCGCCATCACCGCCGGTGTAATTCTGTCCGGCGGGCAGGCTCCGGGCGGACACAACGTGATTGCCGGTCTGTATGACGGTTTAAAGTCCATCAATCCGGCCAGCAAACTCTACGGTTTCTTAAAGGGGCCGGACGGTCTGGTAAAAGATGAAGCCGTGTTGCTGACCGACGAAATTATTGACGCTCACCGCAATACCGGCGGGTTCGATATGATCGGTTCCGGCCGTACCAAGCTGGAAACCGAAGAACAGTTCCAGGCCGCTTACAACCACTGCAAAGCCCGTGGCATCACCTGCCTGGTAATCATCGGCGGCGACGACTCCAACACCAACGCCTGCTTGCTGGCGGAATATTACAAGAAGAACAACATTCCGATTAACGTCGTCGGCTGCCCCAAGACGATTGACGGCGACTTGAAGAATGAACAGATTGAAACCTCGTTCGGTTTTGACACCGCCTGCCGTGTTTACAGCGAATTGATCGGTAATATCGGCCGTGATGCCAACTCCGCCAAGAAATACTGGCACTTTATCAAGTTGATGGGCCGCTCCGCCAGCCATATTGCGCTGGAATGTGCGTTGCAGACTCAGCCGAACATCACCATTATTTCTGAAGAAGTGGCCGAAAAGAAGACCACTTTAAAGGAAATCGTCAACTATATGGCCGACATTGTGGCCGCCCGTTCCGCCAAGGGGATGAACTTTGGTGTGGCGTTGATTCCGGAAGGCTTGATCGAATTTGTACCGGAAATGAAGAAGTTGATCGGTACTTTAAACGAAATGCTGGCTAAGAATGCCGACGAATTTAATAAGTTGGCCGACACCGACAGCAAAATCGCTTTCATCTCCGCTCAGCTCCCGGCTGATATGGCGGAAGTATTCAAGACTCTGCCCCGCCAAATCCAGTTACAGCTCTGCCTGGATCGCGACCCGCACGGCAACGTTCAGGTTTCCTTAATCGAAACCGAAAAGATGCTGGCCGAAATGGTGGGCAACCGCTTGAAGGAGATGAAGAAGGAAGGCAAGTTTGCCGGCAAATTCAGCGCGCAGGTACACTTCTTCGGCTATGAAGGCCGTTGCGCCGCTCCGAGCAACTATGATGCCGACTACTGCTACAGCTTAGGCTACACCGCCGCCGCATTGCTGGCGAACGGCAAGACCGGCTATATGTCCAGCATCCGCAACACCACCAAGCCCTCCAGCGAATGGGTGGCCGGCGGTATTCCGATTACCATGATGATGAACATTGAACGCCGCCACGGTGAAGACAAGCCGGTAATTCAGAAGGCACTGGTTAAGCTGGACGGCGCACCGTTCAAGGCCTTTAACGCCAAGCGTCAGGAATGGGCGGAAAACACCATGTACGTTTATCCCGGCCCGATCCAGTACTTCGGCCCGTCTGAAGTTTGCGATCTGGTAACCAAGACTTTGGCGTTTGAAAAAAATAAGTAAGCAATAATATGAGCGAGTCTACCCAAAATAAAATTGATGTAAACTACGTGGCTAAACTGGCACGGCTGGAGCTGGATCCGGCCGCCGTGCCGGGCTTGCAGAAAGATATGGAAGCCATTGTAGCGTACATTAATGAACTCAGCACTCTGGATGTGTCCGGCGTAGAGCCCACGGCACATGCGGTGGCTAAATGCAATGTGTGGCGTGAAGACGTGTCCCGGCCGGGATTCGACCGTGCCACCATGCTGGCCAACGCTCCGGCGGTGATTGAAGAAAATTTGATTAAAGTGCCGCAGGTTCTGCCCGGCGAAGGGATGAGTTAATCTTATGAGCTTAAATGTTAAGACTTTAACGATTTCCGCCGCCGCTAAAATGCTGGCCGATGGGCAAATTACCAGTGTGGAACTGGTGCAGGCCTATATCGCCCGGATTAACACGGTGGATAATCAGGTGAAGGCGTTTTTAAAAGTTGACGCTGACAAACTGTTGAAACTGGCACAGGAAGCGGACGAACGCCGCAAAAACGGCAAAAGTTTGTCGGAATTTGACGGCGTGCCGATCGGGATTAAAGACTGTATTGTAACTGAAGGTGAAACCTGCAGCTGCGCATCTAAAATTTTAGGCAACGTGGTTTCTCCTTATAATTCCACTGCGGTGGCCCGTTTAAAACAGCAGGGCTTTATTCCGTTCGGCCGCTTGAATATGGACGAATTTGCCATGGGTTCCAGTTGCGAAAACAGTGCGTATCAGAAAACCGCCAATCCATGGAATACGGCGTGCGTGCCGGGGGGCTCCTCCGGCGGTTCGGCGGCGGCGGTGGGCGCCCGGCTGGTAACGGCGGCATTAGGGTCAGACACCGGCGGTTCGATTCGTCAACCGGCGTCGTTCTGCGGCATTGTGGGCGTTAAGCCGACTTACGGGCGGGTTTCCCGCTACGGACTGGTGGCGTTTGCGTCGTCTTTAGACCAGATTGGCCCGATGACCAATTCGGTGGAAGATGCGGCGGTGATTTTAGACACGATTTGCGGTGCCGACGCCGCCGATTCGACTTGTCTGGATCTGCCGGTGCCGAATTTGACGCAGGCGGTGCGGAATACCGATGTCAACAGCTTAAAAGGCGTAAAAGTCGGCTTGCCGAAGGAGTATTTAGAAGCTCCGGGTTTGGCGGCCGATGTAAAAGCGGCGCTGAACCGGGCGTTGGCTAAATTAAAGGCGTTGGGTGCGGAAGTGGTGGAGGTATCGTTGCCGCATACCAAATACGCAGTGGCGGTGTATTACATTATCGCCACGGCGGAGGCCAGTGCGAACTTGGCTCGTTTTGACGGGATTCGTTATGGCGAGCGCAAAGACACCGGCGATTTGGTCAGCAGTTATTTTGCCAGCCGCGGGGCGGGCTTCGGCCCGGAAGTACAGCGCCGGATTCTGTTAGGCACGTACGTGTTGTCCAGCGGATATTACGATGCGTATTATTTGCGGGCGCAGAAGGTGCGGACCTTGATTCGGAATGACTTTGACGCCGCCTTTAAGCAGTGCGATGTGCTGTTAACGCCGGTTACGCCGGATACGGCATTTAAATTTGGCGAAAAATCCGACCCGTTGCAGATGTATTTGTCGGACATTTTTACGATTGCGTTAAACTTGTCCGGCAATTGCGGAATGAGTGTGCCGTATGCGTTGGACGGTAAAAATATGCCGATTGGTTTGCAGGTAATTGCCCCGGCACTGGCGGAAGAGCGTTTATTAACGTTCGGCCGGGTGTTGGAAGCTCATGCCGAGCAAACAAGTTTTGTACCGGAAATCTAAAGAATTGCACTCAAAACAGGAGCGTTGCGGTGTTCAACTGAAAGGTTGAGGACGGCAACGCTTTTTTGACTTTTTTATCGGAGAAGGTTGTCGGTTTTATGGGGGTTGACGGCACGGCGGAGGGAACAAACTTCCGGACGGAATGGTCTATAATAGACATGGTAAATATTGAAACATCGGATGGAAAAAATTATGAAAAAATGGCTGGGAATCGGTTTTTTATTGGCGCCGCTGGCGGCAATCGCAGTGGTGTCGGGCGAAAAAGTAACTAATTTGGATTTGAAATATATTAAAAACGCTCCCGTCTATTTTGACGAAAATTCCTATCGAGCCGCTCAGCCTTACGACCATTTACGCATTGCCTCCGTGTTCGCCACCTTTTTCCCCAATGCCGACGCTAATTTGATGATGCTGGATAATCTGGCCGCTAAATATGCCGCACAGGATTTGAAAATTGTGGCGTTGTCCCCCGAAAGCAACAGCGCCGTAACCACGTTTACCATGAATTTACCACTGCAGAATATCGCCGTGGCGGTGGACGAACAAGGCAAAAATGTTAATCTTCTGCTCGACGGCGGCATGTTGTCGCCCCGCAGTTTTATTATTGACGCCGATACACAGGTAATTTGGGACGGTGCAACCGATGATGTGGCCGATGCTTTAACCGCTATTTATGAAAATAAGAATTTCAACACCTCGGCTCAACGCCGCATCTCCGCTATGCAGAAGGATTTGGAATATGCGATGGCCGCCGGTAATCCCGCCGAAACCATGACCGTAAGCAAGAAACTTTTACAGCTTGCCCCCGGTAATACCATGGCGTTGCGGGGGTTTATGACCGCCGCCGAAAATGCGCAGACTCCCGCCGAGTCGTTTGCGTTTTTAAATGACCTGCATACTAAAAATCCGCAGGAAGCCAAACTCTATTTTGTGCTGTTGGATCAATGCACCCGCACGCCGGAAGTGGCGGCGCTGGCCGGCGGTTTGGCCGAAAAATTTGCCGCTCAATTCCCCGAACGCACGGCCGAAATTAACCGCATTTGCTGGGGGTTGCTGAATAATTTTGCCATGCAGGGTGCCGCTTTAAATTCGGCAAAGGTGCTGACGGACAAATTGGCCGCCGTACCGCAAACACCGGAAATTCTGACCACCAGAGCGTTGTTTGCCAGTCGAACCGGCGATCTGAACTCCGCACTGGATTTACAACAGCAAGCCGTAAAAATGGAACCTAACCCCATCAATCAGGCGGAGTTGCAGAAGTTTGTGGAATTTTATCAGGCCGCCGTTAATCTGCAGGCTCAAAAGTAAGTTTCACAAGCACTTGAGTGGCCTCGGTTACGGTGGCCTCGGCTGTGTTTGACACCAGCGGCAGCCAGACAAGATTGCCGCCGCTGTATACCAACGGCATTTTTCGTTTGGCCTCCGGCGCAATTTTGGCGTTTATAAAACTCTGCTTTACCGTGCGGCAATGGCCGCTGAAGTCAGCAAAGGTCTCGCCGCCCTGCCGGAACGTAAGGCGCAAGGGCAATGATAATTTGGCGGCATCAAAATACGCCACCGCCGGATTACGCTCCCAATGACCGGGGCGTGCCGCCGGATATTCAGCCGTAAAAGTGCCGTAAAAACAACGCAGGCAAGGGGTTTTAGTATAATCCCAGTCTATGGTGTCCGGCGGCGTTAGCTCGGTATTCGCTCCGGTTTTAATCAGCGTACCGCCGCGGCGAACCCAGTCGCCGTCGGTGAAATTTAAGCGGGCGTTGTCGGCACTGAAAAACAGGAATTTGCGGCACTCGGACACCCGTCCGGCGGTAAATTCCGTATCCGGCCAGTAACGCCGCAAAACCCGAATCAGCAACGCTTCCGGCAGAAGTTGCCAGAATTCCACCGCCGTTTCCGCCAAATCAGCAATCTTTTCATACGACTTATCCGCTTGATGTTCAATATATTCGGCATCCTGTTCCAGATTATGCAATGCCGCAGTCAAACCGGACTCCACCATGCCGAAGGCTTGCTGCCACTCCGGTAACAATTTATTGCGTAAATAGTTGCGTTGATACGAAATATCGGCGTTTGTGTGGTCGGTACGCCACGGCTGGTGCAGATTGTTCAAATACGTTTCCAGCTCACTGCGCTTAACGTCCAGCAACGGCCGCAACAGCGTTACTCCGTTTATCCGCTTAAGTTTACGCAAGTTGGTGATGCCCGACACGTTGCCGCCCCGGGCCAGACGCAACAGCATATTCTCCACCGCATCATTCAAATGGTGCGCCAGCAAAATCACGGCATTCGGAGTTTCGGCGGTCAGTTTGCGGTAATAGCGCAGGCGTAAACGCCGGGCGGCGGCCTCCAGATTCTCGCCACGCCGACGGTGCTGGGGGACTTCCAGCGGAATTATGCGGCACGGCACCTGATAAGAGTCGCACAGATTCTGCACAAATTCGGCATCGGCCACGCTGGACGCTCCTCGCATGCCGTGTTCAAAATGCACAACCTCAAACGCCACGCCGGAGTCCAGCAGCAAATGGAACAATGCCACCGAATCCGCTCCGCCGGACACCGCCGCATACAGCGTATCCTGCCGGTAGCGGCGCAAAAAAGAAATAATTGTGGTAAAATTTGCCATTTTCGCTTTTGAAAGTTTGATAATTTTTGATATGGAGTTAATATATTTAAGAATACAAATATTTCAACTCCGGAGAACTAAAATTATGGCTTATATTGTGGCGGCAACCAAAAATGAACACAAAACGCAAGAGTATCGGGAACTGCTGAAGAATCAGAAGATCGATATTCGCTCTCTTAACGAATATCCCGGTTACGAAGATGTAGAGGAAAACGGCAGCACTTTTCAGGAAAACGCCCGCATTAAAGCCGTGGCCGCCTGCAAATACTGCGATGTTCCCGCTTTTGCCGACGACTCCGGGCTGGAAGTGGAGGCGTTAAACGGCGCCCCCGGCATCTTCTCCGCCCGCTATGCCGCCACCGACGCCGAACGCATTGCCAGAGTTTTAACGGAGCTGGAGGGTAAGGAAAACCGCAAGGCACGCTTTACCTGCGCAATCTCGATGGCGTTTAACGGCGAAGAGATCGCCTCGTTCACCGGGCATGTAAACGGCGTGATTGTCGACGCACCCCGCGGCGAACAGGGGTTCGGATATGACCCCATCTTTATGCCCGACGGCTATGACCAGACTTTTGGCGAAATGCCCGCCGAACTTAAAAATAAAATCAGCCATCGTGCCGTGGCCTGTAAAGCCGCGGTGGAGTTTGTGGAAGACGAAATGTCGATTTTAGATGACGAATTTTAAGGCGGGTATTTGACTTATGGCTTCAGATTTTGTACATTTACACGTTCACAGTCATTATAGTTTGCTGGACGGCGCCTGCACCACTAAGGGCTTGCTGGCCATGGCTAAGGAGTTTGAAATGCCCGCCGTGGCCGTAACTGACCACGGCTATATGGGCAGTTGTATCGACTTGCACCACACCTTTAAAGGCAGTGAAGTTAAGCCCATTTACGGGTGCGAGGTTTATGTGGCTCCCGGCTCCCGGCATGACCGCACCGCCACCGTAGAACATCAACGCGGCTATCATCTGGTGCTGTTATGCGAAAATAATGCCGGATATCACAGCTTATGCCATCTGCTCAGCGAGGCGTATGCCACCGGCATGTATTATAAGCCACGTATTGATAAAGAGTTATTGCGTACATACCATGACGGCCTCATTTGCCTGTCCGCCTGTATCGGCGGCGAAATCCCCAGCCATATTTTAAACGGCAATATGGCCAAGGCGGAGGATACGGTTCGGGAATTTTGCGATATTTTCGGCCGCAAGAACTTCTTTCTGGAGATTATGGACCACGGCATGACCGAGGAAAAAGAGGCCAACCGCAAACTGATTGAACTCTCCAGAAAATTTGAACTGCCGCTGGTGGCGACTAATGACGTGCATTATCTGAAAAAAGAACACGCCGAAGCTCATGAAATTATGCTGTGCATTCAAACCCAGTCTAAACTGGATGACCCGAAGCACTTCCGCTTCTGCGCCCCCGAATTCTACTTTAAAAGCCCCGCCGAAATGCAGAATTTGTTCCGGGAACTGCCCGAAGCCATTACCAATACCAGAATGGTGGCCGAACGCTGCAGCGTTGATTTTAAATTTGCACCGGAAGCCAACCACTATCCGGTATATGAACTCCCCGATAAGTCGAACCGGCAGGCCGAAGAGTTGCGCAATATCTGCTTAAACGGCATTCCGGCGCGTTATCATTTTGACCCGCACAGCGAAAATTTAACCGATTTTCAGCAAAAACTTCTGGAACGTATGGAGTATGAACTCGGCATTATTATCCGTACCCAATATCCCAGTTATTTTCTGGTGGTGAGCGACTTTATCCGCCATGCCAAGGAGCAGGATATTCCCGTCGGCCCCGGTCGAGGCTCCGGCGCCGGAAGTTTAGTGGCGTTTTTAACCGGGATTACCGACATTGACCCGTTGCGTTACAATTTGCTGTTTGAACGATTCCTTAACCCGGAACGTATCAGTCCGCCGGACTTTGACGTGGACTTTTGCGAAGACCGCCGGGGGGAAGTGATTGAATATGTACGCCAGAAGTACGGCTATGATTCGGTGGCGCAGATTTGTACTTACGGCACGTTAAAAGCCAAGGCCGTGATTAAAGACGTGGCACGGGTGCTGGGCTATGACTTCGCTTTCGGCGACCGGATTACCAAGTTGATTCCGGCCGATCCCAAAATGACGCTGGCCAAGGCCAAAGAAGCCGAGCCGGAGTTGGCGAAAATGATTAAAAATGACCCCGAAGTCGCCAAGGTGTTTGAATATGCCGAAGTGCTGGAGGGGATTAACCGCCAGTTGGGGATTCACGCCGCCGGGGTTATTATCGGCGACCAGAAACTCGATAATCTGGTGCCGCTGGCCAGAGGCGCAAACGGCGAAGTAATTACCGAATTTCCCTCCGTCCCGTGCGAAGAACTCGGTTTGCTGAAGATGGACTTTTTGGGGTTGCGAACGCTGACCACCATTCATAACGCCGTGAAAATGATTGAACAGAACCGGGGCATTAAGCTCGATATGTCCACCATTCCCATTGACGACCAGAAAACTTATGACCTGCTGCGAGCCGGAAATACCATTGCCGTGTTCCAGCTGGAATCCGGCGGTATGCAGAATTTATGCCGCAACTTTGGCGTGGACACCATTGAACATATTATTGCGTTATTGGCCATTTACCGCCCCGGACCAATGGACTTTATCCCCACCTTTGTGGCTCGTAAAAAAGGCTTGGAACCAATTATTTATGACCATCCGAAGATGAAGGCTCTGCTGGAGGAAACTTACGGCATTATGCTGTATCAGGAACAGATTATGCAGGTGGTGCAGGTGCTGGCCGGCTTTACGCTGGGCGGAGCGGACATCCTGCGGCGTGCTATCGGTAAAAAGAAAAAAGATGTTCTGGCTCAGCAAAAGCAGAAGTTTGCCGACGGTTGTCTGGCCACCAACAATATCAGTAATGAGCTGGCGGATCAAATCTGGAAAAAGATTGAAATGTTTGCCGGATACGGCTTTAATAAGTCGCACTCGGCGGCGTATGCGTTTGTGTCTTACCGCACGGCGTATTTAAAAGCCAACTATCCGGTGGAGTTTATGGCGGCGGTGCTGACGGCGGAAATTCGGGACGCCGAAAAAATATCCTTCCTGATTAACGCCTGTAAAGATATGAAAATCAAGGTGTTGCCGCCGGATGTAAACGCCAGCAGTATTAAGTTTGGTGTCGATGGCGACAATATTCGCTTTGGCATCGGCGCCATTAAGGGCGTGGGCGAGGCCGCCGCCGGAGCGGTAATCAACGCCCGTAATAAAGATGGTAAATTCACCAGTTTTGCCGATTTTTGCGAACGTTGCGGCGATGCCGTGAACTCCAGAATGCTGGAAAATCTGATTCGGGCCGGAGCGTTTGACTCGTTCGGATTGCGCCGAAGCCAGTTAATGGCGATTTCTGAATCCACCATGAAGTATGCGCAGAGTCAGGCCAGAGACCGGGCCGCCGGGCAGATGTCTTTGTTCGAAATGCTTGACCAGGCCGGACAGGACGAAATTATGAATATTCCAGTGCCGGATATTCCGGAATTTGACCCGGACGAAATTCTGAAGTGTGAAAAAGAACTTTTAGGCTTCTATGTTACCGGCCATCCGCTGATGCAGTATGAAAATGTGTTGCGCTCGCTAAGCAGTATTAAATTGAATGAGTCCGACAGCTGGTACGACAATCAACCCGTCCGCTTTGGCGGCATGATATCCAGCGTGGTAAAAAAGAACAGCAAAAAGACTCAAAAACCATATCTGATTGTGGAAATTGAGGGTATGGACGGGTCGGTGGAGTGCATGATGTATGAACGGGGCATCCGCAATTTAAACGAGTCCGCCATGCAGTTGGAAAAAGGCATGATTATTTTTGCCGAAGCCATTGCCAGCAAGCGTGATGAGGGCGAAAAAGCCCGGCTGATTCTGGAAAAAATTATCCCCATCCAGACCGGTATTGAAATTTATACCGGCGAAATTCTCCTGTTTGCCGACGCCGCTAAAGTGGATGAACCTTTACTCATGAAACTTAAACAGCATAATCGCCGTTTTCACGGTGAAAGCCGAATGGTGTTTGCGCTGGAATCATCCATTACTCCCGGCCGGATAATTTATGTGGAAAGCGGCATCACGGCGGCGGCCACCCCGGACTATCTGGCCGGGTTGGAGGCGATTTTCGGCCCCCGCTGCTGGAAAGTTAAAGGAAATAACCGCTTGCCGGAAGTTCGACAGCGGGGCAACTGGTCCCGCCCCGCCGAAGCAAAGCAAGAGGCGTAATAACCGGGATTCCGCCCGGTGCGATTTTTAAACTTTAAACCCATAACCGGGTTTAATGTTTAAAAACCAACGGTAAAGTTGTTTTTATCCGTACGGCTAAAAATAAGCTGATTATAGATTTAAGTTTTTAATTATTAGCAATATAGCCGGTTTTGCATTATCGACTATTTAGAGGTGGTTATGATTATTGGACTTGGTACTGATATTGTGGAGTTGACCCGACTGGACAAGGCGTTGCGCCGCCAGAGCTTTGCCGAGCACGTTTACACCGTGGCGGAACTGGCCGCCGCCGAAACTCACGGCTCCGCCCGCAGTACGTTCTTAAGCGGCCGCTGGGCGGCAAAAGAGGCGTTAAGCAAGGCTTTAGGTTGCGGCATCGGCGCTAAATGTTCATTTTTAGATATCGAAATTTTAAACAACTCCGCCGGAGCTCCAGTGGCAACGCTTTGCGGCACGGCACTGGAAACCATGCGGGAATTGGGGGCAAAACGAATTTTGCTCAGTATCAGTCATGAACAAAGTTATGCGGTAAGTACCGTAATTTTAGAGGGATAACCATGAATTTTAAAAGATTTTTACAGGTGGGAACGGCAATTATGAGTATATGGAGTTCAACATCGGTTTTGGCCGGGAAAGCGGCGGTAACTCAAGCAGATACACCGTTTTTATGCGATTTTGAATGGATGGAGTCGCCGGAATATCTGTTTATGGATTTGTCCGCACTTAAGCCGCAACTGGCGACGGACGGGAATAACTCGTTTTTACAAATTGCCAATTCTGAAGCCGGTCATAATTTATCTTTAAATTTGATGCTGAACATTTTTTATCAGCCCGGCATGTTTATGAAAGCCCGCATCCGAGTGCCTCAAGTACCCGGAAATCAGCGTATTTCCGCCATCGGCTTTAAGCTGTTTGCCGAAGACGAAAGCGTGTACTACATGAATTTAGGCCAACCGCAAAATGCTTGGCAAACGGTTACGGCCGACTTTGCCAAACTGGAAACCTTGGCCGGAGAACCGATTTCCACCACTACGATTCTGAAAAAAGCCGCCTTTTGCTTTGACTCGCCGGAGGACACGCCGCCGACTGTAATGCAAGTGGATTTTGATGATATTGAATTTTATACCGGCGAAGTGAAACCGTTGCCGTCCGAGGCGAATCCGGCGTTCTTCAACTGGCGCAAAAATATGGGCACCGTTACCGTGGAATATTCCATGAATCCCGATTTTCCCGCCGCCGAAACCTTTACCGCCGTTACCGGATTTAACTTTTTCACTCCGCCGGAATTGATGACTCCGGGGCTTTGGTATTACCGGATAACCAGCGCCGACGGCCGCCAATTAGCTCCGGTGGCCGTGGAAGTTATGCCTAATGCGCATCGCTATACCACCAATCAAATTACCCAAAACACCATGCAGAACCGCGCCCGCCCGTGGTTACAGACCAAACGGGAGTTGTCCAATCAGGAACGTGAGGCGATGCTGGCAAAATTTCAGGAGTATTATCAGGCCGGAGTACCCAAAAATCCGTTGCCGTATCGGGGCAAAAATGACCCGGATTGGCCGTCGTTCATCTCCTGGTACGGCGGCGTGCATGACCGGGTGGTAATCACCACCGGCGCAAGATTACAGACCATGAGCGAGATTTATGTTCAGACCGGCGACGAATCGCTGGCCCCGAAACTTTTAGACTACGCTTTAAAGGTTTGCCAATGGGACGCCGACGGCGGCAGTAGCCATATTAATGGCGATATCGGTGCATATCACATTCTGCGCGGTCTGGATTTTGCTTACGACGTTTTACATGCCAAGTATTCGCCGGAAGAACTCAAACCATTGCGCAACACCATCTTATATCGGGCAAAACAGGTGTGGACTCATTTGAATCCGTTCCCCCGCAATACGCATCGGGAGTATAATAATCACTCGTGGCTGGCCGTGTTCGGCATGGCGGAAGGCGCGCTGGTACTGCTGGATGAAGAACCCGACGCCGTGGCAATGGCAGAGTATGCCCGCCAGCTTTATGTCGGGCTCTTTCTGGCCGTGCAGGGATATCAGGGCGAAAACGGCGAAGGCATCTCCTACTGGAGTTACGGCGGCAATTTTCTTAAACTTTATGCCGAAATGATGAACAATGTCTGCAATATTAATTTGTTCAATCATCCGTGGCTGGGGCAAACGGTTTTATTCCCGATATATACTTGCATACCAAATGCTTACGCCGTTTCTTTTGCCAACAGCGGCAAGCCGAATCACGGGAATCTGGGGCCGTTGCCGAGCCAAAGTAAATATATTGAGGAGCTGGCGGCGGCCTGCAATAATCCATACGGCGTATGGTACAGCAATCGTCCGGAGTTCCGCAATATTAAGGCTAAAATTCCGGTGGATTTACCGCAATCCATTCATTATAAACACATTGGCTGGGGGGTCGCCAACACCTCTCTTACCGACGGCTTACGCAATGTTACCGTGGGCATGCACGCCGGTAAATTCTCCTCGGCACATCAGCATGACGACCAGGGCAATGTAGTGATAAACGCTTACGGCGATAAGCTGTTAATTGACTCCGGTTATTACGACTATTTTGGCAGTAAACACTTTATGGAGTATTCTATCCTGACTGCCGCCCATAATACCATTGCGGTGGACGGCGTTACGCAAAATACCCGTCGGGACGGCGCCGGTGCCGATTTGACCGTTTTTGAAGACTCGCCTTTCTTCAACTATATGGTCTGCGAAGCCGGAAATCCATCCGTGAATGACGGAAAATTGTCCCGCTGGACTCGCCGGGTTATTTTTATCAAGCCGGAATTCGTGTTCACCCACGACATTATTAAAGCCGCCGATAAACCGGTTAAACTTTCATATCTGGCTCATGCCGCCCATCCGCTGTTCGCCAGTCCGATCGAACAATATTTTGACATTACCGGAAATAACGCCGAATTATATGCCAAGTTTCTGACTCCGCAGATGACGCTCGCCACCAGCACCGGATATCCCGTTTTGCCCGTGCGTCCGCGCGGTAACAACGAACCTCTGGAAGAGTCTACCATCAGCAAAGAGTGGCATCTGCAGGCCGATGTGCCGGAAGCCGTAACCGCCACCGATATTTTAACCGCCATGCAAATCCGCCCCTTACCGGCGACTCGCGCCCAACGTGCCAAGTTTACCCTGCACGGTACGCCCGACAGCGGACGGATTGTGGAAATTATTACGGACAACAAGCACAAAATTTTACTGTTCAGCAATCTTGACCAGCAAAATTTGCTTCTGGCCAATGTTTCCACCGATGCCGAAGTCGCCGCCGTGGAGTTTGACGCCAACGGCAAATTAGTCCGCTATTTTGCCCATAACGCCACCTATCTATCCATTGACGATTTAAAGCTGACCAGCCCGGCGCCGACCCAATTTGCCCATCCGCAAGCTCCCGCCGCCGTATCTGCGCCCCCGCCGCTTCAGCTGGGCGAATGGGAATTACAGCCGTCGGTTCAAGAGCGAGCCACCGATGTAATTTACTATTACACCACGCCGATTTCGGTCACGCAAGACACCGTCGTGCGTTTCTCTCTGCCCGAAAGCCCTGATGTAAATGTAATCTTAAACATGAAACCGCAACGTTCTGAAGCCGGAATCTTCACCTTAACCCTTCCGCCCGGTCAACACTTCCTGCTGATCGATTCTACTCGGCCATTGAAAACAGTGAAAATTGAATAATTTTTCCGGAAAATATGATTTTTACATTTGCTTTTTACGAAAATAAGGCTATATTAAATATTATTGAAAGCAAGCGAGTGTAGCTCAGCTGGTAGAGCATCACGTTGCCAACGTGATTGTCGCCGGTTCGATTCCGGTCACTCGCTCCATTTAAAATTCCGCCGTCCCAAGGGGCGGCGTTTGTGTTTGGGGGGAATATGAAGTTCCGCCGTCCCAAGGGGGCGGCGTTTGTGTGTTGTGATTATAAAGTTTTGCCGTCCTAATAGGGGCGGCTTTTGTGTTTGTGGGGAATATAACGCTAGGCCGTCCCAAGGGGGCGGCTTTTGTGTTTGGGGGAATAGAGGCTATGCCGTGCGTCAGGGGGAACTTTGTGGTAGTGTGGTTAGAAGTTCCGCCGTGCGTCAAAGAGGGGGGCTTTCGTGTAGCTGGAGTATGACCCGATACAAATGATATACCCTTAGCTCTTCACGCTCCTAAATCACGTATCAATGCTCCGGAAACTATTCCGGCATCGGCAACGGAGCCGTTATTGTATCCAGCATGCCACCCGCCATCCCTGATTGATTGCATCTTCCCCAATGCCCGTGCCATAGAATCACTGAAAGCGTCGCTAATGCAATCTACGAACCCTCCAACGTAATTTCAGTTGACGTTACAACCGGGGCGGCATGAAGGCAAAAAACACCCCAACGTAATTTCAGTTGACGTTACAACCGGGGCGGCATGAAGGCCAAAAAAAACGCCAACGGATAACCGTTGACGTTATATTTTAAAATGGTCGTCCAATCTCCGTTCTTTCTAATTTTTCAGCAGAGAATTTGAGGCAGAATAAATCGAATTTTGACAGCTGAAAAAATCTCGCGTTAAAAATTTGTTACACGCCCTCCTTTTTTATCAGCTGCCTTGTAAAAGCGATGAATTGTTTAGCCCAAGACGTCTCTGTCAAAGCCAATAATCCGCACTCTATATGAGATGTTTTTGTGCTTCCCAATGAGAAAGGATTGAAATTGGCGCTCATTGCTAAAACCGTGTTGCCGTCAACAATTACACCTTTTGCGTGTAAATGCGGGATTTCCATCAGCTGCATTCCAGCATCCAATAAACGTTTTGTCGATTTATCCGGCCATTCTGATTTTGCAAATTGCTCCGAACCTGGGCGAACAAGCAGTTTAATAGAAACCTTTTTCGATAGAAGTTCCGAAAGCGTGTTATACAAATCCGGAACCTGATCCATATCGTAAAATGACATAGCCATCAAAACAACTTCAGATTTTGCTTCTTTTATGGCCATAACGATTGCTTTTCCCAAAGCAAGATTTTGGGGACAGGAAAAAATAAGGTATTCTTCTTTTCCGTTCAAGGAATAGGGAAGTTCAGACAAGTTCTTCCCGGCCTTTTGAGCAATAAACAAACCGTTTTTATCTGTTCCCTGAATAAATTGAGTAGAATCCCAAATTCCCGCAAAAAGGATTCGGCAACTTGAAACAATGGAAGTATCCCGAAGAATAATACATGTTTCCACTGCATTTACCTTGCCGATTCCAAGACTGTTATCGCTTAAATTTGCTGACATGAACAGAACGATTGCGTCATCAATGATTATTATTTTTGCATGTGGAATGTTTTGTGTTGCTCTTACAGAAGCACCTAATACAGCAAGTTTCTGCCCTGGAAGCTGCAAGGCGGAAAATTGTTTGTCGCCTGCAGATTTGATTTTTCCATTTCTATCAAGCAAAGACGTGACAACTTGTAAGTACACTCCTCGCTGATTTGCATCATTTAATTCTTTGAAAATCACTTCGGATTCAATGACCGGAGAGATTATTTTTATGGATGTTTTTGCTTTTTTCAGCCAGTCCGTAATACAACAAGTCCACCCTTTTCCCGTTGAGCTATGAAAGACTTTATTAATCTTGTGCTGGATAAGATTTTTTCCATTTTGAACAGATATCATTCTAACGAAGTCACGAACTTCACTACTTGAGGAACTTAACAAGGGCATAAGAACATCATCGAGGCTGGGGCATGTTATCATGCTGTTGTTGGAGTTCTCAAAATACTCTTGCAACCAATCTTCCGTATCTTGCCGAGTATCTAAATTTGAATAATTATGCTCTAATTCAAAACTTGCTCTGCAAACAAATAATGCTTTTGCTATTTTTTCATCTGCGGGGAACAATGTATAATGGCTAAATTTCCAATTGGAAATATCCCAAAACCAGCCGTTTTTTATAAAATCCCGCATAAAAAAAATAGACTGGTTTGACAGTTCATCTGTCGAGAAACAGTTCCAGAGAGTCTGATTTTGAACCCTAACATAGATCTCTGTTTCACGTTGCTCCGTAGAAAGTCCCGGCAATGGCATTTCCAGTACATCTTTCTTTTCAAGAAGACGAGCTATTTCTGGAAGTCGTGACAAATAATTCTTGATTGAACTCAATGATATTATTTCATCTCCCGCACAGAAAACATTTATAGAATCATGTGTATCTACAACAGCAAATGACAGAAAATAACGGCAATACTCTTGGCGAGGAAAACTTTCTACAAATTCCACAAAGCCGTCAGGTACTCCTTCGGAAAATCTTTTTGCATCTGCTCCGGATCGCAATGACTTCAATTTACTTTCTGAACCGTTCGTGATGGATGATAATTTGACATATAACGGGTGTTCTTCGCGCAGATTATCAATTTCTGCAGCCTTTGATTTTTTACAGAAGTCAAGAGGTAAAAGATCTCCAGATATACCGTTTATACAAAAAGTAAACTCATGTTCCAATTCAATATGAAAATGTTCAATATCCCCATCGGCTGCAAAAGAAAACTCTCTCCCTGAATGGGTAATCGGCGATCCCAATTTTTCCATTTCAGTCAACGCATGTTCAATTCTTTCCTCTCCAAGACACAGCAACTCATCAATTCTTTTTATGTCGCATGGGCCAAAATCTTTAAGTACCCGGAGAATATAGCGGTCAATTAACCCTGCGGATTCAGCTGTTGATATCTTTATTTTCCACGTGGATTGTAAAACGGGAAAGGCTATCGGTATGATTTTCCTGATTGTATGCGTGTCAAATTTTTCAGAAAACTGTCGATAAGCCTTTTTCAAAAGGATGTCAATCTCTTTCTTTTCCATTTTACTTTTCCTCCGCTTCCCAAATGTGCAAGACCCGCCCCTTTTCTTGCACATAAGTGTAGAACTGTTTCAAAACGTCACGTCCCTCAGAATTGCCGTCAAATTTACATAGAGCCTCAATATCACCTATCAAGATCAACTGTTTCCGTGCGCGAGAGAAGGCTACATTCATTCGTTTCAAGTCCTGAACGAATGTGAGTTTTCCCCCCTTATGTCCTCTCCCTTGGCAGGTCTTACAAGGATTATTTTTTGTCTTACCTCCACCATTGAAACCGATGTTTGACCAGTGTTGTTCAGTTCATGCAACTTTTCTAGCACATTACAAACAGCCTGATGGGTCTGACTTGTCAGCAACACACGTTTATTTTGTGCGATAGCCTGCAATATTATTTCGACAATGACGGTGGTTTTTCCCGTTCCCGGAGGACTCAAATACCAGCGTATCATCAACTCCGCAAGACATTCCATTCTGCAATCCTCCGAATATCTTCCGGTCGTATCCAATGCAACAGCAGTCAAGCTGGCCATAGAAAAGAAAATCAAATTTTCCGGAGCCAATCTTGTTGCTTGCTCAATCTTTGCGAGTGGAAGGAACGTCATACATTACTCCTGACGTTTTTCGAAAATTACGATTGTGTTATCAGCCGGATTCCGCAATGCACATTTTCCATCAAAGGATTCAAGGTCGCGTATGAGGCAAAAACCATCATGAACTGATGCAAGCACAGTACAATCCTCGGAAATCAGTTCCCATAAATCGAAGGTGTTAGATTGGGCGCATTGATCCGGTGTATAGATATTGACACGCAAGATCCTTTCCCGGGGCGAGAAAACAATGGAGACAAACTCCTCGTGACCGTATGGTGTGCATTCGAGAGTAATATCTTGTTTTTCATCACCGGCTGCAAGTGCAAGTTCATCATCGTTCCAAAGTCGGGGAAGCTCAATCCGATTGAACCACATACCCGCATTGGATTGTTCTGATAATTCGGCATTGTCAAGCAGGTCAAAAGCAGACAATTCTTCTTTCATATATTGAATGCGAGGATCATCCTTGTCCGTAATTGGCAAACCTGTTCTTCCCTCCAATTCTGGGGAGAGAGCTTGCCCCGTCATAAGATGATTCCAGAAATTCCATGCGTCCAAACAATCGGAAACGGGAATAGTGCCGACCAGCCAACTCTTCTTCAATGTTTCATCCTGCAATGTACGGGTGTTCCACGCTTGAAGAACATTGAGATACATTCCTCCATCAAACTCTGGTTTGAATTCTTCATCTGTCGCAGGGAAATCATAATGAGAGAAAGTCATTACAACGAAAGAATCGTTCTCCCAGCGCCGAAGTAAAGCAACATAAGTAATACAGTCCAGTTGACTCAAGAGTCGAATCTGTCCACCTTGCAGGTTCGTATCATAGGGATTTTGCGGACGAAGTTGCACCACATGAGCCGTTGTCATATTTCGGTTCTCATCAAAGCCTGAGACGGACCTCATTTTTTTCTGAATACCATATGAATTCAGAAAATATGTAGTATTTTTTTGACGTTTTTGGTTGAGGTTATTCATCTTTCATTTCCTCTCTTTTGAGTGTTTTCCATTCCATTCATCACCATTTGTAAGAGAGAAGACGCCTCTTTTTCCGGTTTAATTTGTTCGATAAGCAAAAAAATCAAGAAATCACTGGCTTCGGGAATCGACATGGCTTGCAAACATTCCGGAGGAAGTCCTTGGACTTTCGGAAGAATGACATTGTTCAGTCTATCATATATTGGACTTGTAGAAGACAATCCTACATGTTTTTGCAGTTCAGGAATCGAAATTGATATCTTTTTGGTAAACATCGATGAGAAGCCCGTTAAATAAACCAGAAAAATTGCAGCATTGTCATTTGCAAAAAGATTCCGGAAATAATATTGCAAACAATCTTTGTCGGACTGATCCAATGAGCAGGATATTTCCTTTTCAGCAATTGTATCCTCGAGCGTATCTGATTTATCATCAGCACCTATCGGTGATTGAAGAGAGATCTGTCTCTCCCAAATCTGATGGAAATTGTTGCGTAAAAAGCGCTCTGCAATTTCATTAATGATCCCCACATGTCCCAAAAGTTGTCCCCGGATGATTTTTAATGGCGGATCATCACTCCGATTGATACATTCCCATGTATGATCTTTGTAATTCTTGGGACTCTTTTCTGAGTTTGCTTTCTCAATGATTCCACAAGTTTGGCCGTGTTGGCGGAACAGGTCGAGTCACCGCACATGAGCAGATGGTCGCCAAGGCGGTAGACTTCGCCGCGTTTGCTGGCCGCCTCTTCCGGCACATCCGGGACTGCATCCGGCTCGGTTTCGCCATCGGAGATGACATCATCCGCATTGCCGTTGAGCAGACGATCCAGTTCCTCGGTGTCGAAGCCAAGAAGCGATAAATCAAAATTGGCTTCCTGCAATTCCTTGATTTCCAAGGGCAAAAGGTCATAATCCCATTCAGCAAGTTCGCCGGTCTTGTTGTCGGCGATGCGGAACGCCTGAACCTGCTCCGGCGTGAGGTCTGATGCGACCACCACCGGGACTTCCGTCAAGCCGAGTTTTTGCGCCGCAAGCATCCGGGTGTGCCCGGCAATGATGACATTGTCCTTGTCGACGATAATCGGATTTTTGAATCCGAATTCTTTGATACTGGCCGCGACCGCGTCCACCGCGCCCTCGTTGAAGCGCGGATTTTTCTCGTAGGGATGAATCTCCGAGACTTTCATGTTGATGATTTGCATACGATTCCTTTCGTTTGGGGTTGGTATTTGTGATTGTTAAAGGATTCACTCACGAAAAAAGCAGAAAACATTATCGGATGAATCCTGCAATAAAAACAGAACACCATTTTGCTTTTGCAGTTGGCTTCCTGTTATTGCCAATATCATCAAGATATGGCAGTTGATCGCGTCCAAGTTTTCCGTACGCTCGCTATTGCGTACAACGCATGATTTACATACGAGTTCTTTTCAGGTTAGAGATTTACAAACAGATAATCGACCCGAACGGGACGATTCGTGGAATAAAGAAGACCCCCGACACCAAAATCGACCCGAGCGGTGTGATTCTGGGATGTTTTCCAAGGCAAAGCATTGTTTTCAACCCGAACGGGGCGAATTTTGCTTGAATTTTTCTCGTGTCATGCTATAGTAAGAGAAAACATGGAGATTTGAGAAAAAATGAAAGAAAACCTGAAAAATGCCGACCAACTCGCGGAATTCGTACGGGTCGAACGAAAATCACAACACGTAACACAGATACAATTGGCGCAACTCGCCAATGTCGGGGTGCGTTTTGTCCGCGATTTGGAAGACGGTAAATCCTGGAATGTCCGCGCTGCCACGGCCGGATGCGCATCCTTTGCGCAATCCATCCGCCGACGGCGATCTGGGGTATCCTTACTTGTCTAGGCCTTCCCGTACGCGCTCCGCCGCTCACGCCCGCACGGTTTGATGAGGAATTTCAAATCCAGCCGGTCAAGTTCAACAAGGAACTCCAGACAATTCCGGTGCGGTTCGATGAGGCGTTTCCGTATAATCGCGTGGAATTCGACAATGAGTTCCAGACCGGCCCCGCCGGGTTCGATGATCAGTTCCAGCCTGATCTCGTGAATTTTAATGAAGCATTCCAAGCCGGACCCGCCGAATTCGAGGACCAGTTCGATGCCGGGCCTGTTGATTTCGATCAGGAATTCCAGGCCGAACCACTAAAATTCGAGGACGAATTCCCGGTTGCACCCGTCGATTTCAAGGACCAGTTTCAGGATGCCGAGGGATTTTGGGATTGGTGAAATTTGCCGCTTATATCCCCTGCCTGCACAGATTACAGCGTAACGCCGTGACGTCTCGATGAATCGGTGATGGGGAAAATTTATCTTTTTTCGTGATTTCGGCATTTGATAATGGTTTTTTGGATGGTATTTTAATCGTTAATGCGCCTTTGGATTCGCCGAAGGTGGTTAACATAAAGGTGAATTATGAGACGGCAAACATATTCGCTCAACCAATTTGCCGCTTATTTTTCTTATACGCTTAATTTAGTCAATTTTTTTTGACTTTTTTCTTAAAATCTGTTATATAATGAACAAAGGCGTATTCTTCGGCCGATAACGACGAGGATAAAATGGCAGTTTGGAATAATGTTGAAAAGATCTTATTGGGAACGGTTTGTTTAACAAGCCTTATGTTGCCCTATGAATCCTTTGCCGCCGAACGCCCTTATGATAACAAAAACACTCAACGTCGTTCTTCTTCACGACGAGACAAAGAGTCGCGCGATTCCAAAAACACCCGCAGAGAACAAGAAAAAAAGGAGACTTATCCCCTTTCATCCAAGGATATTCAGGATAAAATATCCAACATCCGGCGCAACATTGAACGCGCCCCGTCCGATGATATGAAGCCGGGTGAAAAAAAGATCATTCTGACCATTTTCGACCAACTTGTCCAAACGGATTACGGAAAAAAGCTTTTTGAACGCGTTCACCCCGACCTTCGATATGTTGTCAAACAATTACCCCTTGGAAACTTGGGAAATTACAATGCGGGAAGAGTACAACTAAATCGCTTTAACCTTCAAACAATTGAAAACGCCAAGACGATGGAAAAGCAGCTTTCCTACATACTTGTTTTAGCGGGGGTCATTGCCCATGAAACATCCCATGCGGAACATTCGGCACAGGGAAAAATATCCTGTCTTAACGGATCATTTGAGGAAAAGGTTTCAACAAAAAAGATGTCGGAACTGCATGGAAATCTTGAAAATGCACGTGCGCCTGCCGTGCTTTTGGATTTACCACCGTATAAACCGTATTATGAACAAGGCAAGTTGACTTTGCTTCGCGATACTTCGCTTTATCTTTCGTTACGGGACGCAAAGTTTCACGAAACAAATGATATGAATAAATCCGAACGATTTGCAACCACAACATTTGTCACTCACCGTTGGGAAAACCGAGGCGAAGAAACAATCACCGTCAACAATAAAGATCTGACCATCCCGCGCACTTCGGCAACCGAATGGAACACCAGATACAATATTATATCATACGCAAGTGTCAGCGGACTTTCAAAATACAACAACTTCACGTTCCCTAAAAAAGATACCGGGATGGAAGCCCACTTCAATTATTTTGTCGAACGATTGGATTTGGACATTCCTGCTTCCTTTTTTGTTGAAAAGAAATCGTTCCGCGCGGATCAGGATCGTTTGGTCGGGTATATGAACAACATCAAAAATATGGAAATTGAATCGTTGCAATACGGAACATTGACCAAGATATTTATTAACGGCAATCAATTGGATCGATTCAGCTTTAACATCGATTCGGCGTCAAAGCTTAAGCTTGACGATGTCAAAATAAAAAACGGAAGAAAAACGGAAGTTTATTCGTCGACCAAGCATCTCCGCGCCGAATATGTCATGTCCAACGGAACCATTGACGGCATTTACAAAGAATATGATGAAAACGGAGCCCAACGCTTTGAAATCCCCGTCAAGGGCGGAAAAGGAAACGGATACGGATGGATAATGGTCGACGGGAAAAAGAACAATGTTCTTTTCAAAAATGACGGCAACATTGTCGATGTTAAAACAATAACGCCGGCACAAAAGGCGAATTACGATAAACAATATATTTACAAAGGGAGATAACTCATGTCAAATTGGAAGGCATTGAAAAAAACGGGGCTGGTCGGATTAGTTTGCTTATCCAGCGTACTTGCATCAACCGGAGTTATGGCAGCCGAACGACCTGCTTCTTCTGTCAAAAAAACGCAGCAGGCAACCTCCGTTGAACAAAAAATCAGAAACGGCATTCAACGTTCTGATTTGAACAACGAACAAAAGAAAATCGCTCTTTCTGCCTTTAACGACCTTTATCAAACCCCAAAGGGTAAAGAAATCGTCGATAATCTTCCTGACATAAATATTCGCTTCAGGGATATTGGAAGCCCGGATGGTCAATTTTCACAAAACGAAAATTTCGTTGTCATCAGAAAAAACATTTTCAAAGATATCGCCGCCGCAAAAACAAACGAGGACATTCAAGTCGCCAAGATAAGACTGGCCGGTGCTTATGCATCGGCGTTAACGGATGCGCTTCAGTATCATCAAAAGCTCACCCCGCAACAACCGAACACTCCCGTTGAAAAAGCGATTATTTATAAAGCGAACCAACTTCACAGCCTTTTAAATTCCGTAAAGGTACAAGACCAGGTCAGTGGTTTGGATTCATATGGTCCGATTAATTTGGCAAATCTGGAAACCAAAAATCCACGCCTTTCTTTCTTTAAAAAGTTAAAAGCCGCTGACACTTTCGAGACGGCCAGCTTGGCTTTTGCCGATGCATATTGGACGGCAAATACATCCGTTTCCGTTGCCGGAAAAACCATCAAAGCCGATGAAATGGATTTGATGGATTGGACGGATTACAATAACCATATGTCAACGGGCTTTTCTTTTTCTGCGTTCAATGGCAAAGATAAAAATGCATTTGATATATCCGGCGAAGCTCTGAATAAACTATCTTCACAAATGGGAATTAAATCACCTTCCGACTTTGTTAAAAAAACATCATTCACCGTCACACCAGATGGAGTTATGACTTATTTTAACGGAAAAAAACGGGATGATATAAGCTTTCTGTCCACGGGTATCCTTACGCAACGATACCGCCCAACCGGCTCGTTACAGCGTTTTATGTATAAACCGTTCTCAAACCCAAAATCCAATACGGGCAAAGATGTTTTCCCCGGCACAAACATTACGCGCTTCACTTATACCATCAAAAACGGAAAAATAAATGGAGATTTCAACGGTTTTGACCGCAAAGGAAATCAAATATTCCAAGTGCCGATGGTAAATGATGAACCGAAAGGAGATGGGTGGATTCTCCGTGATAACGGGGAAAGGTGGGAAAGACGCTTTAAAGACGGATATGTCCGTTCCGCGTATGATTCAAACGGAATTGCATCAAAAAAAATCACTACCGTCCCATAGGTGCTTGAAATAGCCATTTTAATCTCCATGCTTGAGCATGTCTTGTTGGATTTTTGAAACTACCCATTTCCGATTTTTCCTTCTATTGAACTGGAGTTATGACGGGGCGAATCCCGGCAGGTATGCCTGTTCCGGAGCGGCGCGCATGCGAACCGTGCCGGATGCTGTCCCACAGCATTTGAGCACGCTTCCCATATCCAGGCAACTCCATACCACGCCGCGCAAAACGGTAAACAGCCGGATGAACGTGTGTTTCCAGCCATTTTGCCAGGCGATAAAGCGAAGCAGAACATAGGTCAGAAGAGCGGTCCATATCTGCCAGAGAACCGCATTTTCATTGTATCCTATGAAATCGGAGAGCTGGAGCGTTTGCTTGATTTCCTTGAAAAACACTTCAATGGCCCAACGGGCTTTATAAAGATCGCAGATGGAACTCGCCGCCCACTCAAAATTGTCCGTGATAAAGGTCATCCGCTTCGGCTTGCCGTCCACTTCGACAATTGCCTCGACCAGGCGCAAGGTTTCCGGATACCACAATGCCGTCCGCTGTCCGGTCAGGCGAATTACCACGTCCCGGATAATATTCCCCTGAGGCGCGCCGTGCTGTCCCACAACCTCGTATTGCATATTGTCTTTGGCGCGCGTCACCCAGAATACGCCGCGTTGAAATAATTCAAACAGATGCCGGAAAGCAACATACGCCTTGTCGAAAATAACGATTTCACCGGCATTGATTCCGGCGCAAACTTTTTCCGCCTCCGCCGCATCGTTCGTCCCGGCGGTTTTGACAAGCACGAAATTCGGCAAAAACGAGCGTAAGTCCAGGCGCAAATGCATCTTTGCCGCAGCTTTCCGGCGGCGGTGCTTCGCCCAGTCGATGCAATTGGCCACCAGCTGAATGGTGCTCGAATCCACCACATGAATCATTCGCTTGAACCGCCGCGGCAAGGCGCAGTACTGCCGCCCCTGCATCCGGAACCTTGGACTGATTTCGTTCAAATGCCCCAGCACTTCCCAAAACAGCGCTTTTGCCATTTCCGCGTTGCGGGTCCGGTTCGCGTGCGACAACCCGTTGCGGCTCGGCGCGACGCAATCGCGAATCCGGCTTAAGGCACCGCTATGATTGCGCAGGGCATCGCAAATATCGTTCAGTCCCAACGCATGGGTCAACTGCCCGAAAATCAGCGCCAGAACATGGCTCGTCGCGCCGAATGTCCGCGTCTCTTTATCGATCCCGAACCGAGTCGCCAATTTCGGTATTAAATTTCTCGGAATCAACTTGAAAATTTGCGATAATACTGTCATCTTATTCTTTGACGGCTTCATGATGCTCCTTACGTTTTTTGGTTAAAATATAAGTTACATTATGAGCCGTCTCCTTTCAAATTTATAACAGCCTATGGGATGGCTGTGAAAAAAAATCGCATTACATCAATAAATGGAGCGTATTATGCAAGAAGCGATTATTATTCACGGCGGTCCACGGAAAGAAAAATATTATAATCCAGACCTTCCAACTTTACCCAATGCCAACTGGCTTCCTTGGTTGCAAAAGCAGTTTCAAATGGTGGATATTTTAGCACAAACACCCTCTATGCCACGACCTTATGACCCCACGTATGCCGAATGGGAGGAAATGCTTAACCGTTTTGTTTCCTCTAATCTTGCCTACGCCGTCGGCCATTCATCGGGCGGCGGATTTTTGGTTAAATACCTTCAAACACATAAACTTCCTTTGAAAAAACTTATCCTTGTCGCACCGTGGTTTGACTTTGAAAAACGATGGGGTGAAGAATGGCTGACCGACTTTGACCCGAATGCTTTGGACGGCATTGAAGTTCACATGTTAATCAGTGATGATGACACACCCGACCAACAACAAAGCGCCCGTGTTTTAATGGAAGCTTATCCCAGCATCATCGAACACAGGTATAAAGACAAAGGCCACTTCGTCGGTATCCCAACAATCCCCGAAGTATGGGAGATTATCCAAAATGGCTAAACCACATCAAACCCCGTTTATCGGGACACACTTGATTTTAATTCAGAACGGCAAAATCCTTTTGCAGTTGAATGATTCACCACCGTTTAAGGGGCAATATACCCTTGTCGCCGGACATGTGGACGAAGGCGAAGATGTAATTGAAGCCTTGGTTCGCGAGGCGAAAGAAGAAGCAAACATCACCCTTGACCCACAAAAGATGACCGTCAAGTACATTCATCAAATTCCGAATGCACCGTACAAAGGAACAACCAAGGATATCATCAATTTCTTCATTGAAACAACCGAATATACGGGAACACCGTGTGTCAACGAACCCGATAAATGTCAAGATATTGGCTTTTTCGATTTGAATAATCTGCCCGAAAATCTGTCCGATTTGACACGCGACGGATTGGAACATTATCAAAAGGGAACCATTTTTAAAGTTTATGAAAGAAGAAAAAAATGATAAAACACTTTTACATTTTCCGCCACGGAGAAAGCACATATAATGCCGCTAAACGGACACAAGGGCGCACCAATGATTCCGTTTTGACTGAAAAAGGCATCAAACAAGCCTTTAACACCGGACAAAAATTAAAAAAGTTTCCGGTTGAAATGCTTGTTTCCTCCCCCCTTGCCCGCGCCATGCAGACGAGCGGAGAAGTTTTGAAATCCATACATGTTCCTTTTAAAACGGATGACCGCTTTATTGAAGTGGACGTCGGTGAAATCGAAGGCATGTTCAAAACGGAAATTCGTGAAAAGTTCGGTGAACAATATGAAATATGGCGCAGCAAAGATGAAAAATACTGGGACTTCTGCTTTAAAGGTGGCGAAACCAAACGACAGGTCAAGACCCGCCTTTTCAATGCCCTGATGGATTACGTTAATAATACGGATCACACGCACATCGCCATTTCAGGACATGGCATTTTCTTGGATCAAATTTTGTTGTCCCTTGGCCATAAAGTGGAAGAATCCAAAAACGGCGCCATCCTTCATTTGATTTATGATAACGGCGATTGGAAAGTCGACGAAATTTTATAATGACACGAACTGAGATAACACCCAAAATCCTTGAAAACCATATAAAAAACACCAAGGAACATATCCGCCTTGTAAATACCTATGCGGCCAAAATCGGACGCCATTTTGAAAACCATGATCAAAAAAAATTGATTGAACCCGACCGTTCCATCTATGCCATCTTGTATTGGAAATATGAACATCCGGAATTCATTCCGACCAAAGACGACATCGATGCCATCGATCAAGCGACATATCAACACATGACATAATATACCACAAAAAAGGCACAATCGCAATCGAAAAAGTCGATTTCAGCCATGACAGTACCATGCCATGATTTTCACGGCGCAGAACCCGGCGAAGCACATCCCGGCGAGAATCCATGCGGCGATGGCGGCGGCGAAACTGACGTACATCAGTCCCAATCCGGCAAGAAGCGTCGGAAACAGCAAGCCAAGCGCAAGAAGTTCCAGACGTTTCCAGCGTTTGGCGTTTTTCTCAATCAGAATGGTTGGTTTCATGAACACCCCGCTTTCTGTTGTGTTTTCCCAGTTCAGGTTTGGAATTGTCCGCGAGCAATCCCAGTATCTTCAGCATGGAATATTCGGTTTGA
>CAZEHZ010000017.1:0-23784 GCA_964512385.1 uncultured Victivallaceae bacterium
TTTTATGCCTTGTCGCTCCGGCATTAACCATGCCTCCGCTGGAAGCCTCCGGTGCATTATCGACTATTTAGTGTCGGGCGTAAAAATCCTGCGGAATTTCAATATTGCTGTACAAATAATTCTGAAATTCGCGATTAAACGCCGAGTAATAAGCCTGGAAATAATTATTCTGAACGCTCTCAACTTCGCCGGCCGGGGCCGGATTGATTTTCTGCCCCAGTAAAGTAACCATAATTGCACCGTTATCTACATCCAACGGCAGAGAAGTTTCATTAATCATCTGCAAAGATGCCGCCAACGCCACTAAGCTGCCGTTGGGAATATCCGCCGGTTTGCCGGCCGACACATTTTCACTTTTCACCACGTTCACCTGCGGCATTGCCGCCAGCGTGCCGGCCTGTTCCGCCAACGGCAGAGCGGCGATTTTGGCCGCCGCATCCTGTGCCGCCTGCCGAGCCAGACGAACTGCGGCATCCTGTTTTAATTTATCGGTAATCTGCGCACTTACCTCTTCCAGCGGCTTCACGCCTTCCTGAATCGCCACATTCACATAGGCGATATACAACCCATTTTCCACCGGATATACGTTAGAAACCGGAATCTGCATTGATACGCCGGTTAAATCATGCACAAAATCCTTACTGGCAATCACGGTACCGTTAGCCAATTCCACGGCGGTCGAGTTAAGGTTAAAGGTTTTGGTTACAAACACTTTAAAATTGTCATTTTCGGCCAGTTTGCGGAAGTCGTCCCGCGACGCCTTGCCGTTGCCCAGCACGTCATATACATGACTGGCAAACGCATCAGCCCGCACGCCGACCAGTTTTTCCACTTCCTGACTGATAAAATCGGCCGTAACCTTATCCTTTACCTTGGTAAATTCGGCCGGTACCAGCTCATTTTTCGCATTAGTGGTAGCATACCGGTCTTTATTAAGCTCAAAATAGCCAAACAGCGCCGACTCGTCAGCGGCCAATTTTGCGGCCTCAATACTTAACGCCGGGTCAGCATAGGGGAAGAAGACGATATCGGCATAATACTCTGCCGGAATCGTAAATTCCGCCACATTAGCGTCATAATACGCCTTCACCTCTTCCGCCGGAACAACTGCGGCGGCCAAAAAGTTTTGGGCATTAAATTCGGTAATCTGCACCTTGTAAGCGGCATTGGCAAACTTGGCAAACTGTTTTTTGGCATCTTCGGTTTCGCTGCTTAACGCCAGCTCCATCATCTCATTCTGTAAGCGCCCCACAATTAACTGCCGACGCAACGCATCACGCAATAGAGTTACATCCATGCCCAGCGGAGCCAGCACATTCTGTAAATAATTGTTCATCAAGCTTTCAGAAAACTTGCCATTTTCCATAAAATATCTTACCAGCACTTCGTCCACTTCCGTATCCGTGCAACCGATGCCCCGCTGTTCCGCCACCTCAAGCAGCGCCAAATTTACCGGAGCCTGCCAATAAGCATTATCTTCACTGCGTTTAAGCAGTTCACTGTTCAGCATACCGCCGAAACGCATTACATCCTGTAAAATAGAGCACCGCACCTGCTGTTGCAGTTCCGCCTGCGGTACACTTTTCCCAAACACTTTCACGCCGCTGGCACGACTGCCGCCAAATGAAATATCTAAAATTGACCCATCCGAAAAATAAAATACGAATGTTACAATTACCACCAGTACAATTCCGCCGAACAACACCCGGTGATGCTTGGCAAACACATTATTAATCTTTCCAATAACCATGAACGTTCCTCATTTCCTTGTTTATTTATATTTAATTTATTATATGTTCTATTTAGAGGTTAATTTTAACTGCACCTGTTTAGGTTGTAAAATATTTATCTTCAATTCGGCATCTGCGGGATTCAGACAATACACATCCACCGTATAAGTACCGGCGGCGGTCAATGCGGTCAAATCGGCAAACGCCCGCAGGGTTTTTTCCTGAAACAGAGCCAGTTTTCCTCTGGGGCCGTACAGCGAAACCGCCACACTGCTGGCGGACAATAATTCAACTTTAAACTGTTCTTCCAGTCCCGGACTCAGCAATAAACTCAGCGGCACGGCCTCAATTGTTTTGGTTTCATTTTCCTTTACAATCTCCACAAAACAACTGACGATTGCGGGCGACAAACTCACTCCGCTGCGTGGCGACAACCCCACCGTATATTCAAAACTTTCCGTAGCATTTGCGCCCAAAGGAATCGCCTCCGTCGCCACATTTTTAATATCCATCAACAGCGATTCATTCCCGCTCACCGTAACCTCGGCCGGGCTGAAACTCACTTTGCTGACCTTATAATCCTTGTTCATCGCCTCCATGCCGAAAAACGCCGGTTCCACGGGTACTTTTTTAGAGCTTCTCGCCTCCAGCGTCAAATCGAACATCTGCGGTTCCACGGCAATTACGCTGGTTCCGAACGGCGATTTTATATCATTAGCCGCAATTTTTATGGTATACGGGGTGCCGCTTTTATAATTTTCCTGTTTAATCTGCACTTTAACTTTCAGGTCCGACGGCACCATATGCTTAAGCACCGTATCACTTCCCCGTACAATCACCTTGCTGAACATCGGCGGCGTAGAGTCCATATTCACCAGTTGTTCCGGCAACTCCAGTTCAACCGGCACTTTAGAAAACGTCTGTTCATTGCCGGTAGTTCCGGAAATGATGGCATAAAATCCAATGGCAAAAATCAGTGCAATTATTTTACGGACCCGGTCTTTAGTAACAAAATCCGCCAGAATCCGCCATAACGAGCGGTGTTCAGAATCACTCATTTTTCCACCTCCTTACCGTTTTCATCCGCCGAATCGTCCGGCGGCAGGGGGTCGGTAATATCCAGTAAAGTTCTGGTGCTTTCCACCTTGCGCAGTAAGAGTTCATGCAGTCGCCGTTCCAGTTCCGTATTGGTCAAATCCCGTTGAATCCCGCCCTGATACGCCACGCTGATGCCGCCGGTTTCTTCCGACACAATAATAACCACGCAGTCATTTTCCTCGGTTACGCCCAACGCCGCCCGATGCCGGGTTCCCATCGTGCGAGACAAGTTTTCATCTCTGGACAAAGGTAAAATTGCTCTGGCCGCCACAATGCGGTCATCCCGAATAATCACGGCGCCGTCATGCAGCGGGGAGTTCGGGTAAAATATAGACTCGATAATCAAGCTGTTCAATTTTATATCCAGTTTAATTGCATCATTCACCAGCGACTGCATACCGATTTTGCCCTCAAACACAATCAATGCACCGGTATGAGTTTTGCCCATATTTTCCACCGCCGTAATCACCTCGGCAATCGCCTCGCGTTTTTTATTGCCGGTAGAGAACGGATTACTGCCGATATGGGCAAACGCCCGGCGCAGTTCCGGTTGAAAAATCACAATCAATAGAGTCGGCACCACCACCCAAATGGCCTCCATCAGCCAGCTTAGCACCTCAAAGCTTAACGCTCTGACCAAGGCGGTAAACACCACCAGCACCAACACCAGCCCCAGCAGCATATTGGCACCTCTGGTGCCGCGCAGAGAGTACATTAATCCGTAAATAATCAGAAACAGCAAAAAAACTTCCAGCACCGGCCGCACATACGTTACCAGTGGAATAATCACTTGATTGATGAAACTGGAGTCTAACCACTCAGTCATTTTTTGCCTCTATTTCAAATATTGCAGTAAGCGGAACGCCAACGCATGTTCCACGGCATTATGCACCCGAAGCCACTCAACCCGGCCGATTAAACTTACGCTTAACGCCAGCGTAGCCGCATCCCGTTCCGCCGCTTCCGGCAAATTGCACAATTCGCCGATGAACCGTTTTCTGGAATGCCCGATCATTATTGGATAGCCAGCCTTGCTTAACTCCGGCAATTCATTCAGCAGAGTTATATTCTGTTCAGAATTTTTAGCAAACCCCAACCCCGGATCTAAAATAATATTTTCACGTTTTATTCCGGCGGCCAAGGCCTGCTGCACCGCACCAAGCAATTCAGTTTTAACCTCTTTAACCACATCGTCATACACCGCCAACTCCCTCATCGTATCCGGAGTTCCTCTGGTATGACCAATCACTAATTTCCGATCCTGGAACGCCGCCACTGCCGTCGCCAGTTCCGCATCAAACATTAACATGCTTACATCATTAATAATGTCTGCTCCGGCATTTAACACGGCGGTAGCCACCGTACTTTTCCGGGTATCCACACTGATTAGAGCCTGCGGACGCCGCCGACGCAGTTCCGTCACCACCGGCAGCACCCGTGCCAGCTCTTCGTCCGCCGCCACCATCAAACTGCCGGGTCGGGTCGATTCGCCGCCGATATCCACGGCCTCGACTCCGGCGTCCAGCATTTTCACGGCACGTTCCACGGCGGCGGCAGTGCTGTTATAGCAACCGCCGTCGCTGAACGAATCCGGAGTAACATTTACAATGCCCAAAATTTTGGGCATACGTTGCTTAATTATCTGCATTTTCCAGAGTATCATCCCCGTTTTCCGGCATATTCACGGCCGCCGCATCAACTTGAATATCAGCCGGAACCTCGCCACTTTCATCAGCGGCGGCGGACTTTTCGGCGGCCACTTCCACCAGTCTGGCCACGCCGGTAATGCGGTCATTTTCGTTCAGATTCATAATCTTCACGCCCTTGGCGGCTCGTCCGGTCTGGCGCACTTCGTCAATCGGAATACGCACTAACAAGCCACGTTCGGTAGTAATCAGCAGTTCATCGCCATCCAGAATCTGAATAGCGGTAACCACCTGTTCACCGTCACGCAGTTTCATCGACACCACGCCCTTGGCGCCACGCCGGGTCTTACGGTAAGTAGTAACTAAACTCCGCTTACCCATCCCGCCGTCAGAAACCACCATAATCATCGGGCCGGACGCTTCCGTCATCACCGCATCTTCATCGACGTCAACATCTTCCACAATTTCATCCTCATCGCTGGCTTCACCGCCTAACGACTCATGAATCACGGCCATACTCACAATATAGTCATTTTCCAGTTTAAATCTCATGCCGGTTACGCCCCGTGCGGTACGTCCCATCGGGCGAATTTCCTCATCATTCTGATTAAACCGGCACGCCATGCCCAGTGCGCTGGACAACACGATTTCGTTACCGTTTTCGCAAATTTCGGCCCCGATCAAATCGTCGTCATCCTCAATCACCAAGGCTCGTAATCCAACCCGGCGCAACCCGGCGAACGCCTCCAGCGGCGTCTTTTTAATGTATCCGCGGCGAGTAGCCATAACGATAAATTTGTCCTGATTTTCCAAATCCTCACGAGTTACCGTCAGCATTGCTCTAATGCGGTCTCCGGGTTCGACTTTAATCATATTAACAATCGCCTTACCGCGGCTGGTGCGGGAACCTTCGGGGATTTCATACACATTAAGCCAGTACATAAAGCCCTTATCGGAAAAGAAGAAGATCAAGTCATGGCTGTTAGCGTTAAACAGATGTTCCACAAAATCCTCGTCCTTGGTCTCCATACTCTTAATGCCCTTGCCGCCACGATGCTGAGTCTGATAAGTATCCGCCGGCACCCGTTTAATGTAGCCGGTGTTGGACACAGTGATAATGCAGCTGTGCCGTGGAATAAGGTCGGCGATATTCAAATCGCTGTCATCGGTAACGATTTCGGTACGGCGAGGATCGGCATAGCGGTCCCGCACTTCAATAAGTTCCGTCTTAACCACGCCGAGCCGCAATTCCCGGCTGGCCAGCAGAGATTTAAAATACGCAATCGCCTTCTGCAATTCATCAAACTCCGCCTGAATATCGCTGATAGCCAAATGAGTCAACTGATGCAGTCGCATTTCCAGAATAGCGGCGGTCTGTTCCACCGAGAACTCGAATCGGGCTCTCAAGTTGTTACCGGCGTCCACCTTGGATTCCGAATCCCGGATAATATGAACCACCTCATCGATATTATTTAAAGCGATGAGCAAACCCTGTAAGATATGCGCTCTGGCCTCGGCCTTGCGCAGTTCAAACTGGGTACGGCGGGTAACCACCTCCAACCGATGGTCAATATAGGCCTGCAACACCTGAACTAAGTTCATAATACGCGGGCGGTTATGGTCTACCACCAGCATATTGCCGCCAAAAGTCGTTTCCATTTGCGTATGAGCGTACAGTTGATTTAACACCACCGACGCCATACTGCCGCGTTTAATTTCAATCACCACCCGGATACCCACCCGGTCGCTGGATTCGTCCCGCAAGTCAGAAATCCCGACAATGCGTTTATCGGTAACGAGTTCAGCGATACGCTTCACCATCATTTCCTTATTTACGGCATACGGAATTTCGGTAACAATAATTCGTTCACGGCCGTCTTTTTCCTCCACCACGGCCTTGGCGCGCACTCTTATAGAGCCCCGCCCGGTGGCGTAGAACTGTCTTACGGAGTAGCGGCCGCGGATAATAGCTCCGGTCGGGAAGTCGGGGCCGGGCAGATACTCCATTAAGTCGTCCACCGTGGCAGACGGATCATCCATTAAAGCCACGGTAGCGTTAATAACTTCGCCCAAGTTATGCGGCGGGATATTGGACGCCATCCCCACGCCGATCCCGGTAGTGCCGTTCACCAGCAAATGCGGGAATCGAGACGGTAAAACGGTAGGTTCCATAATAGTTTCGTCGAAGTTCGGCATCATATCGACCGTTTCCTTCTCGATATCCGCCAGCAGTTCTTCAGACAACCGTTCCATGCGGCATTCGGTATACCGGTAAGCGGCCGCGGAGTCGCCGTCGATACTGCCGAAGTTCCCCTGGCCGTCCACCAGCGGGCATCGCATGGAGAAATTCTGAGCCAGCCGCACCATGGCGTCATACACTGAATTGTCGCCATGCGGGTGATAATTACCGATTACTTCCCCCACCACCTTGGCACTTTTGGTGTAGGCGTGAGATTTGGTTAATCCGAGTTGCTTCATTGCGAATAAGATACGTCTGTTCACCGGTTTCAAACCGTCCCGCACATCCGGAATCGCACGTCCTACGTTTACGCTGAGTGAATATTGCAGATACGCAGTATGCATAATATCTTCAATATTCAGCGGAAAGTCTTTGTACACCAAATCACTCATAGTATTCCCGTTCTTGTGTTAAAATCCCTAAATCCGGGTTATCAAGCCATCTCTGCCGGCCGCCCCTCCGGGTTCAAAACCGCCAAATCAGCTTATTTGTTTATTTATATATATACAAGAGAGAATATACACTTTCCCCGCCTGAAATCAAGTTTTCCCTTCTAAAAAACCGCAAAAAAAACGTCATAATGCCGATATTTGGCATTATGACGCAAACTAAGTATAAAAATATCAGTTTTCCAGCTTAAAACCGTAAAAAAAACAATGTTTATTGCCGTACCATTCACCACCGGCCGATTTTGGGCGGAGCGGATAAAAATCCGCCCGTCGCCTCAACCGGAAGCGGCAACTGGAAACCTTAAGCCGCACCCATTATTTTTTCACTGCCTCATTGGGCGGAAAATCGAATTCATACTCAAACAAGTCGCCCACTTTGGCAATAGCGGCATCCTCTTCCTTACCCTCTACCCGCAAAGTAACGCTTTGTCCGCACTGCAGTCCCTGAGCGATCAAGTTTAAGATACTGCTCAGTTGAGTTTCGCCATCCGGCGTACAAATCGTAAACCGGGTCCACGGGAACTCGTTCATAATTACAGTAAGAATTGCGCTGGACGGCCTGCAATGAATACCGGCCTTGTTTCTGATTGTTACAACCCGTTCTTTCATAAAAGCTCCTGATTTAAAGAGATATTACCCTACATTTGCGCCCGGCTCGATATCGCCATCCACCGTAACCAGCCGTAAATTCTTGCCGGCCTTAGCCGCCAGCAACATGCCTTTGGATTCCACACCGCGGATTTTGGCCGGCACTAAATTGGCCACCACCACAATGTTTTTGCCCACCAGCTCTTCCGGCGTATAATACTGTGCGATACCAGATACAATCTGACGTTTTTCGGTACCTAAATCAATCTGCATTTTGATCAATTTATCGGAATTCTCCACTTTAACCGCCTCTAAAATCTTCGCCGCGGCCAGTTTGGTTTTAAAGAACTGGTCAATAGTAATCAGCTCCACTTCCTGTACAGCGGCGGGCTTGGCGTTTTGCCCGGCCTTAGCCGGTTTTTCGGCCTTGGCTACTGGAGTTGCCGGAACGACGTCATCAATTTTTATCCGCATAAACAACGGTTCGATTTCGTGCATCACCTTGCCGGTCATCACATTACCGCCGCAGGTCAAATCACGGATATTCACATCCAGTTCACGACTCAAACCGATTGCATCGCGCAGTTCGCCCATCTTTTCCGGCATCACCGGATACAGCAGAACCGACACCTGGCGCAGTAACTCACTGCTGACATATAAAACCGTATTGAGCTTTTCCACATTGCCCTGCTTGGCCAAGCTCCACGGCGCAGTTTTTTCCAAATAGCGATTACCGGCCCGCACCGCCTCTAAAACGGCGGCGATACCGATATCCAGCCGCATCTCCTTAACCGAGTCGCTGGTGGCGCATACGGCCTGTTGTAGAGCGGCAAACACCTCATTTTCCTCCACGCTGAATTCGCCGGGCGGCGGCACTAAGCCGTTATTCGCCCGCATGGTCATCTTCAGCACCCGGCTGAGCAGATTGCCCAAATCGTTGGCTAAATCGCTGTTATAGCGTAAAACAAACGCATTTTCGGTAAAGCTGGCGTCATTCCCCATAGTCATTTCAGACAGTAAAAAATAGCGGAACGCATCCACGCCGTACCGGTCAATCATATCCATCGGGTTGACCACATTACCCAGCGACTTGCTCATTTTGTCCCGGCCGGACAACCACCATCCGTGCGCAAAAATCGTTTTTGGCAACTCCACATTCATAGCCTTCAGCATGGTGGGCCAGTAGACCGTATGCGTGGTAAGAATATCCTTGCCGATCAAATGATAAGATGCCGGCCACCATTTATTGAATTCGGCGTCATCCTGTAAATATCCCACGCCGGAGATATAGTTGATTAGCGCATCAAACCACACATAGCAAACATAATCGGTATCAAACGGCAGTTCAATCCCCCAGTTCAAACGGGATTTCGGGCGGGAGATGCACAAATCATTCAGCGGGCGTTTCAAAAAGCCTAAAGTTTCGTTGGCGCGGAAAGCGGGCTGAATAAATTCCGGATGCGTTTCAATATACTCAATCAGCCACTGCTGATACCTGCTCATGCGGAAAAAGTAGTTACTTTCCACAATAGCGGTAACTTCACGTCCGCATTCGGGGCATTTACCGTCCACCAAATCTTTTTCGGTATAAAAGCGTTCATCCGGCACACAATACCAGCCGGTATAGTCGGCCTTATAAATCAGATCCCGCTCCAGTAAATCCTGCAGAACCTGCTGAACCACTTTTTTGTGAAAATCCTGAGTCGTGCGGATAAACTTGTCATTAGTAATGCCAAGCCGCTGCCAAAGTTCCTGAAAGCGCACCACAGTATCATCGCACTGCTGTTGCGGAGTCATATTCTTTTCGGCGGCGGCCTTCTGAACTTTCTGTCCGTGTTCATCAGTACCGGTCAAAAAGAAGGTCGGTTCGCCCAGCAGCCGGTGAAATCGGGCCAGCACATCGGCAAGAATGGTAGTATATGCATGGCCGATATGCGGCTTATCATTAACATAGTAAATCGGCGTAGTTACATAAAAGGTATTTTTTCCCATAAAATTCATCTCCAAAATAAATAAACAAAATATTGACACAAATATAATTTAATTGCATAAATAAACTTTGCAACCTTTTTTTTACAAGTTATATTATTATTCATCATGATTTTAGTTGCGAAAGGAGATAACTATGAAGAAAAACGCATTACCGGGTCGTTCCGACCTGCCGAAAAACCAAACTTGGGATTTGGAGTTGATTTACCAGTCCGGCGCTGACTGGGAACAGGATTTCACCAAATTGGACGCTTTACAGGATGAAGTCGCCGCATTCCGGGGCAGACTGCACGAATCGGCGGAAACCCTGCGTCGAGCCTTTGAAGCCATCGATGCGCTGGTGCGGGCCGCCGAAAAGCTCTACGTCTTCGCCCATTTGCGGGCCGATGAAGATACCGCCAATGCCGAAAACCGCTCACGTGTCGAACGAGCCTCCGCCAGATTTGCCGAAATTTCCGCCGCCACCGCCTGGTTCGAACCGGAATTTCTGGCTCTGGATGAAGGTACTTTAAAGAAATATTTATCCTGTAAAGAGTTAGCATTCTACAGCCGCAGTATGAATGAACTCCTGCGGGGGCGTCAGCATACGCTTACTGCGGCGGAAGAGACCATTTTAGGCCGCTTGTCAGATGTACTGGGCAGTGCCTCGCATATCTATTCAACATTGAATAATGCCGACATGACTTTTCCGAAAGTTGCCGATGAAGACGGTAAGAAGATTGAATTGACTCACGGCAATTATATAAAGTTTTTGGAATCCGGCGACCGTAAAGTGCGTAAGCGGGCCTTTACCGCCATGTTCGCCACCTATAAAAAACTGCGCAACACCTGCGCCGCCACGCTGGACGGTAACATAAAAAAGCACGCCGTAGCCGCCGACATCCGGCATTTTGACTCCTCGCTGGCCGCCAGTTTGTTCAGCGACAATGTGCCGGAGTGCGTGTATAATAACCTGATTACGGCGGTGCATAATCATCTGCCCGCCTTGCACAGCTATGTAAAACTGCGTGGCAAAGCCTTAAAAATCAAAAAGATGGATATGTACGACCTGTATAATCCATTACGCCCGTCCTGCAAAAAAGAGTATACTTGGGATGAAGCCAAAAAATTAGTCAAAGCCGCCTTAAAACCGTTGGGTGAAGAGTATGGTAAACTGCTGGACACCGCTTTTGAGGAACGTTGGGTAGACATTCCCGAATGCCGTGGCAAACGCTCCGGCGCTTACTCCAGCGGTTGTTATGACACCCGCCCGTATCTGTTGCTGAATTTCCACGGCACCTTGAATGATGTGTTCACGCTGGCGCATGAATTAGGGCATTCCATGCACTCATATTACTCTAATCACACGCAAGAGTACCATTATGCGGACTACAGCATTTTTGTCGCCGAAGTCGCCAGCACCACCAACGAGATTTTATTGCAGCATTATTTGCTGGAGCATTGTAAAGACAAAGATTTACGCGCCTATTTATTGTGTCATTTAATTGATGAAATCCGTGGTACAGTATACCGCCAAACCATGTTTGCGGAGTTTGAATTAACCCTGCATCAATTAGCCGAATCCGGTACTCCGTTAACTGCGGACTTGCTGGAGGAAAAATATGGTGAACTAAATAAGAGCTATTACGGCAAACATATTCACCCGGATGAGTTGATAAAAATGGAATGGGCCAGAATCCCGCATTTTTATTATAACTTCTATGTTTATAAATACGCCACGGGGATGTCGGCCGCCATGTTGCTGGCGCAGAACATCTTATCCGGCGATGCGAAAAAGTTGAATAACTATTTCGGCTTTTTAAAAGCCGGTTCCTCGCAGGACGTATTGGACATCATGAAATCCGCCGGAGTAGACCTATCCACGCCGGACGCCGTAAACGCCTGTCTGCTCACCTTTGCCGCCACGGTAAAAGAGCTGGAAGAGCTGTTATAGTAAATTAAGCAAGGTGCTTTTTGTTGCCGTCCCCCCTACAACAAAAAGCGCCTTTTGCATTATCAACTAAAATGGCCGATAACACAAAATCGGCTATATTGTTGACCATCAAAAATTTAAATGAAAAAATCACCTAAACAAACGCAAGCTATTAAGCGTAGAAAGATATTTAGCGTAGAACTATTCCATGCCAGAGCTCCCCGGCATTTATCATGCCACTCCAAGGAGCCTCCGGAATCTTTTGCATTAGCGACTAATAAGTGGCATAATGCCCGGTTACCAATCTTTCGCCGGGGGTATAATTCAGCACCACCAAACCTGCGTTATCATACCATTGTGAATTTTTTAAAATATAATTTTGTTCAAGCAAAAACTGTTCCATGTGTTCCTGCTCAATTTGATACTCAAAGTTAATGATTATCCCACGAATTCCGGCGGTATAGTCAATTTTGATATTTTCAGCGTGCTCCGGAATAATTTTCTCCGTAATCCCCACCGGTATTGCTTGAGCATAAAGATACGGTGATTTTCGTGGCGAGCAGTAAGTTTTTTCAGTCGGCAATTCCATAAGTGCGGCAATAACATAAAATCCGCCCGCCGTCAATCCCAGAACCAGCCAAAGCCAACCATTAAGTTCCGCTACCCGACGCCCCTTTATAAAACCGCCCAGCCATGCCCCGGCTAAAACAATGGCCTGCCCTAAAAATCCCCAAAGGTTAGAAACGTACTCTTTGGCAAAAATCAACAGCCCTAAGTCAACAATCAAAATTAAAATAATAGCATGAAACAGACAAAAATTGGCAAAATTTAAACGTATAAACCATGAAAAACTACGCCATTTTAGCGGTAAATAGCAGCAAATAATCACAATAATCATCCCAAAACTTAACAAATCACATTGCCAATCGTATAAATAATTAGACCCGCCAATGATTTGTCGCCATAATAACCATACCGCCAACGCAATTAAAACACGCCACATAATTGATAAAATTTTTTTACACATCGTCATATTCCCCCTTAAGCAGTCTCATTATTTTGCTCATACTCTTTACTAAAACCCCAACCCATTATCTTGAAAAACAAACAGCGGTTAGGTGGTTGTTATGCCATATAGACAAACAACGGGACGAGGTTTTAATATAAGCAAACAAACAACGGGACGAGGTTTTAATATAGGCAACAAACAGTGCCGTACAAACAAACAGCGGGTAAGAAGGTTTGCTGTATGGAGAAATAAAAAAGCCCCACAATTGTGGGGCTTTGAAGTTTAGAATAACACTCTCTAAATATTAGAGCTTGGTTTCCTTACCATCTTCGATCAAGTAGTAGCTGGTACCGCCACCGTTGGCAAGAACGTTGATTTTGCTGTTATCAAACAGCTGGTTCTTGTCGGTAGTGTCAGTTACGTGGGCATCACCGAACGCAATGTTGGCTACGCCGTTATGACGCATACTGATCTGCATGGACTTAAAGTCTTTGGCCGGACCTAAGGAAGAGGTGAACTTCTGGTCGTTACGGGCAAACGCTAAAGTCTGGTCGCCAGCGCTATACTTATAACCGGTAACCGCACCGCCACCCTTCATAAAGGTGGAGTCAGCCAATAACGCATAGGTAGAGGGGCTCGGACACAAGTCCAAACGGGCATAGTAACCATCCTTAGTATTGAACGGAGCCTTCATCTTGCTGCCAGCCAATACGAATTCAAAACGATCACGCTTGTAGGAGTAAGGAATCATCGCTTCAGTACCATCCCAAGGTTGGGTAATCGGGGTACCGTAAGCCAATGTCCAGTGGTAATCCAAGCTGGCAGTATCCGCACCACTCGGACATACAGATACTTTACGACGATCCGGACTCCACTTTTTCTTGTCATCATCGTTAGCTTTACTCGGATCGCCTACCGGCTTTTTGTCTTGAATACCAATTGCAGTAATACCGATACCAAGTTCTTTCGGCATTGAGCCGTACATATACCACGCCCACTTATGCGGATAAAGTACAACCCAACCTTCGTTGTTGTTGCTGTACATTAAGAAGGCGTTGGCATCTTGCTTTAAATTGGAACCGCAAGTAGCTTTCTTCGCCATTTCACGGGCACGGCCCAGAGACGGCAAAAGCATCGCCGCCAAAATAGCGATAATGGCAATTACCACCAACAGTTCAATCAACGTAAACTTCTTCTTCATTCCTGCGTCCTTTCAACATTTTTGTTTAAGTATCATATTTTTTTAATGACTCTATAATTCTTCTATCCGCCAACACCCGGCATTCCAACCCAGGCACCAGCCTTTTCTGCCTTCCGCAACCGCTTTTTTTAGTGGTTGACGCCGTTTCAACATACCACCGAATATCCATAGATATCCTAATCGTATTTGGAACTGTCTACATTATACACGACATTTCACAATTATTCAAGAGCTTTTTTAAAAAAAATTGTAACTCTTTTCATTTTTTTTCGGTTTTTTTGATATAAAACCACCTTTAATCTATTTTATGGATACTTAGCAATCCACACTTTGTTAGTTAATTTAACTAAGTATTTGTGCCAGTTGTCCAACCCAGACCGGCAATGAATTATCCCGGCCGCCGCAGATTAAAACTAAATCTTTATCCGTTATATTTTCCTGTAAAAACTGCGCCACGGCCGCCCGGCACGGCAAAGTAAATACATTTTCGCCGGCCAGTTTCGCCGTATGCCACTCGTTTATCACCTCGACGGCATGAGGCGAAAAAGAGCTTGTGCCGCCGGCATAGAACGGTTCCAGCAGAATAAAAACATCGTTTTTCCGCAAAACCGGCAACAATTTTTCCACCAGCGCCTGACGCATAAAATTTAACGGCCCGTAACCGTGCGGTTGCCAAAGCATTATAATTTTGCCCTCCACCAACTCTTGTGCCGTTTGCAGTGCGCACGCCAATTTTTCCGGATTATGCGCATAGTCATCATAAATTGGAATCCGCCCTTTAGCCAAGCCGAGCAGCTCAAACCGCCGCCCGGCGCCGCCGGTACTGGACAATGCATCGGTTATATCCGGCGTTTTATAGCCCAGCAACTCCGCCATAGCCGCCACGCAACTCATGTTTAAGGCGGTATGCAAACCGGGCTGTGGCAATACAAGGTGATACACGCCGTTTAGTTCCATCCGAGCCCGTCCGCCGCTGACATAATAACGGGTGGGGGTAAAATCCACATCGCCGGTCATCCTATGCGTAACCGCATCGGCCACGGTTAAAATCCGCAAATGCTCCGGCATTCCGGCCCCGATCGCCTGCTTAACCTGCTTAGACACCACCAGTCCAAGGCGGACATTTTGCGCAAATTGGGTAAATACCTTAGCCAACTCCTCCTCGCTGTAATGGTCATGCCCGATATTCAGTATTATGGCGTAATCAACCTGATAATTTATTAAGCTCTTATCACTTTCATCGGCCTCAAACACAAAATACTTTTTCCCCGGATGAAAATTCCCCGGAAACGGCGGCCGGGCAAAACGCTTTACCATACCGCCATCCAGACAACCGGTATCGCCGCCGGTTAAACTATCCAGCACCTCCGCCAAATATGCGGTTACGCTGGTTTTGCCGCTGCTGCCGGCCACGGCAATGGTAACGGCGTTTCCGCCATACAATTTTATCGCCTGCTCCATGGCCGCCGACCGATGCAACCGGGGGGTATCTCCGGCCGCAATAAAGTCTTTATTGCCCTCTTCCACGGCCGACGAATATATGAGATAATCAACTTTACCATCCTGCGCAAATGAGCCGTCCTGCGGATAAATTTTGATATTCTGCTGTTTCAACTGCTCAAACAACGGCTGATTTTCGCTTTTGCCGCTGTCTCGATCACTGCCGGAAACCTGACAGCCGACCGCCGCCAGCAACTGCGCCAGCCCGCTCATGCCGATGCCGCCGACACCGACTAAATGCACTCTGCTTTTATTGGTCAACATATTATCGCCTCTTCTTACTGTTATGCTCTTCCAGCAACTCCGGATCCGGGTTGATGTTCATATACTTCAGCGCCCGTTCGCAAATCGCTCTAAACGTCGGTGCCGCCGTGATACCGCCGTAGATGGCGCCCTTCGGTTCGTCCAGCGTAACCAACAGCACAAAAGCCGGATTATCGGCCGGAATATAGCCCACAAAACTGGAGTTGTATTTCCCCTGTGCGTATTTACCGTTTATCACCTTTCGGCTGGTACCGGTTTTGCCGGCCACTTCAAAGCCCGGCACTCCGGCCTGCTTTGCGGTACCGCCGTCCCGAGTTACCAGTTTTAACATATCGGTCATCTCTTTAGCGGTGGTCGGCCGCTCAAAAATCCGCACCGGCGGTTCAACCGGATTATAAAAGCGTTCGCCGGTAGCCGGATTTTCAGCATGGTCAAACACCCGCAGTTTCCGCAAATTTCCGCCGTCGGCCAAGGCGCAGTACGCACGCACCATCTGCAACGGCGTAACCCCCACCGAATACCCGATCGGAACACGGGTAATCGCCAGGCCGTCCCAGCGTTTCAGCGGTGCAATCAAACCACGGGACTCCGGTTTCAGCGGGAATCCGGTGCGCTCGCCAATGCCGAACTTCTTCAACCCCGCATAGAGTTTTTCCTCGCCCAGCTTTAACGCAATCTTGGCCGACACAATATTGCTGGACTTCTGCACCGCCACCGACACCGGAATTATATTGCGTTTAGAGGAATCCGTCAGCGGTTTTCCTTTATAAAACCAAGTACCGCCTTCACCGTCAAACAGCGAATTCGGCGTAATCACCCCGGCGTCCAGCGCCAGCGAAATTGACAGCGCCTTCATGATTGACCCCGGTTCAAACGTATTTTCAATAAATAACAGACGCCATGCTTCCGTATTGGCCATGGCCGCCGCACTGCGGTCATTAGGATTAAAATTCGGGCGTTGCGCCAACGCCATAATATTGCCGGTTTTCGGATCGGCCATAATGATACAGGCGGAACGGGGACGGAATTTTTCATACATCAAATCCATCTCCTCTTCCACTATCGCCTGCAATGCCTCGTTAATGGTCAGATAGATATTAAAGCCGTCGCGCTCCTCTTTAGTGATTTCACGATTCCCGTACTGCAACTGCCGGCCGTCACGAGACTGTTCATAACGCATCTTGCCCATTTCCGGCATCATCTGCTGATTGAACGAACTTTCCACGCCCATTACCGCCACATCTTTACCTTTACTGAAACTGGTAAAACCCAATACGTTAGCCAGCAAACGGCCTTTGGGATAATAACGGATATAATCTTCTTCGGTATACACGGCCGCCCGGGGCAGTCGAGGCTTAATCTCCCGCACTTTTTCCTTTAAATTCGTGGCCACATCAATATCCACCTGACGGGCGATTACCACGTAACGGATTTTTATCGTCCGCTCTGTACCGTCTTCACGCTTCAGATTGCGTGTTTTGGTCAGCAGTTGATTAAAAACTTTTTCACGGGGGACATTCAAATACGAGGCAAACAAGTCGGCCAGTTGATTGATTTGTTCCGGGTCATTGATTAAATCCGGATCCGCCACCACCGTGGCACAGGGTTTGTTCCCCACCAGCATATGCCCGTTTATATCAAAGACCTCGCCGCGCTTCCCCCGGGTTGTCCGCTCAGTAGTATAACGCTGCTGCGCCTTGGCCAGATATTCGGCGTGGTCCTGCACCTGAACCTTATACAAATGCACGGCAAGCAACAGGGCCGATATTACAAAAACTGCAACCATCAGCCCCACCCGTGCCAGAATCAAGTCTCGATTTGTCCGCACCTGCGTAGGCTCCTTTTAGCGAACCGGCGTCAACGCCGGGCGGTCTGCATATTACCGGCCGACGATGTCCGCCCATGCTGACGAACCACCAGCGCTTCACGCTGTAACGGCTCCGCCGGGCGCAAACCAAGCTGATAAGTGTCTATCTGCTTTTTAACGTATGACCATTCCGAATACATCTCTTTTTTAATCCGCATGGCCTCTATTTCACGTTCCAAATCATGAATTTGCTGTTTAACTTTAGCCGTTTCACGAGCTGTAAGCGTAAGTTTTTCCCCTAATGAAACCCGATAACTGAACAAACCGAAAATCCCGCCCAGCAGTGCGATGATTTGCAGCAGTATGGCCAGCCGAGTCCAAAACACCGCCGACGCCGGCTGCGAACTGCGACGCTTAGCCGGGCTGACGTTCCGGTTTCTGATTGTGTTACCCATTTTCTTCCCATCCTCTACGTTATAAATAAATTGTATTTTATATTGATTTAAAAATCAACATTGATTCAAATTCGTTCCGCCACCCGCAAACGTGCCGGAGCACTGCGCCGGTTGGCCGCGGATTCCTCCGCCTGCGCCGTAACCACCTTCCGGGTTATCACCTTTAAATCCGCACGCTTGTTACAACGGCACACCGGAAACTCCGGCGGGCAGATACAGCTTAACGCCGCATCACGCATAAAATTCTTTACCATGTGGTCTTCCAGCGAATGAAAACTGATCACTGCCAAAATTCCACCCGGCCGCAACACGTTCACCGCACCCTGCAAGCCATTTTTCAACTGTTCCAACTCGCCGTTCACCGCAATCCGCAGGGCCTGAAACACCAACGTCGGCAACGGCAGTTTTCCCGGTGCGGTGCGCCCCAATACCGATTCACAAAATTCGGCAAACTCCACCGTTTCCGTAAACGGCTTCTCCCGCCGCCTCGACACGATGGCCGCCGCTAATTTACGAGCCGAGCGAATTTCTCCATACTCAAATAAAATATCCGCCAAATCGTTTTCGTCCGCCCGATTTACCAAGTCCGCCGCCGAACGCCCGGCAGTTTTATCCATGCGCATATCCAACGGGCCGTTATGCCGCCACGAAAATCCCCGCTCCGGGTCATCAATCTGCGGCGACGACACCCCGATGTCCAGCAAGACACCGTCGGCATCGGCAAAACCGTTCTCCTGCGCCAAACGCTCTATATCCGCAAATTCGCCATGCACCAGCTTTGTACGCCCGGCGGCAAATGCCAAACGCCGCCCGGCACGCTCCAACGCCGCCGTATCCCGGTCTATGCCCAGCAACTGCGCCTGCGGATTCGCCTTTAACAGCAATGACGAATGCCCGCCGGAACCCAAAGTACCGTCAATCAACTTTACCGGTCGCTCCCCAAAGCTCAAATAATGAACCACCTCTCGGGGCAACACCGGAATATGCTCCCACGTTTCCTTGGTAACATAATCGGCCGGATTATAAACGGGCAACTCCATAATTGCCCTACTTCCGCTTAAATGAGTCGGCCACCAACTGGATAAATTCTGACTGATTATCCTGCGCCAACTCCTGTAATTTATTAAAAAATGCCTGATTCCCGGACTCGCCAACCGCACATTCTCCCTGTGGCGCCCGCAAACGAATATGCGTTACCGCCCCCACCAGTTCCAGTTGTGCGCCCACGCCGCCGGCATTCAGCATAGCACGATCCAATTTTATCCGCCCCTGCTTATCGCATACGCATTTACGGGTGCGTTCCCCCACCCAGGTCAACAACTCCTGAAGTTCATAGCTGGCAAACGAACCGCCACGCACTTTATCCACAAACTGCGAGAAAACTTCCATCGGAAACAGCAAAAGCGAATTAGCGTAACCCTGAAAAAGAACAAAAGCGGTCTCGGCGGCCGACGTACCACGCCAGTCGCTGGGAATGGACACCCGGTTTTGACTGTCCAATGCATGTTCAAATTTTCCCAAATAAATTTCGCTCATCTGCCTTTTGCCTTTTTTCTTTTCTTAATCGCCCCTAATTATCCCTATGCATACCTATTTTACCACTTTTTCAACAAAATGCAAATGATATATATAAAATAAACTAAAAAAAGATGAAGATTTTTTGAACGTCCGCAAAACGACAGACCGAAATAAAAAAATCCGGCGGGGAGCCGGACACATTAGACAGGAATTTATACGATTTTCAGTTGACAGCGCAAAAGCTGATTCCGGTGGCGGGCAAGGCGGAAAAACGCACCATTGTCAAACCACAAAATTAACGGCGGCGAATTAGAATCATCGTTTGATCATCCTCCTGTTCCACCGCAAACCGACGCACCGCCTCCAAGGTTTTATTTACCGTAATTTCCAGCGAATCATGCCGCTGGCAGGAGTTGGCAAAAACTTCCTTAAGTCTTTCCACCCCAAACTCTTCATTATCTTCATTCAATGCTTCGCTCAAGCCGTCGGAAAACATCATCAGCGTGGCTCCACGGCGCAACTCAAAGCAAATTGTGTCAAACGTGGCAAACTCATTCGGCAGTACGCCCACCCCGGCGCCCGCCGGATAAAATGTGCGCAGATGATTATTCAAATGCACCAGCAAGTCGGTATGACCGGCACGGGCATATTCCACAATGCCGGTACTGCGGTTCAGCAGACAGCAACCTAAGGTTACATAGCGTTCTTCATCGGTATCACGATATAAATTACGGTTGATTTCCCGCAGGAACTCTTCCATATTATCAAAATGATCGATGGCGGAACGGATAAAACTTCTGGTCATGCTGGTCAACATACAAGCCGGTACGCCTTTGCCGCAGGCGTCACCCAGCACCACCAGCAAACGGTCTTCATCAATTTCCACAAAATCGTAAAAATCGCCGTTGACCTCTTTGGAAGACCCGGTATAGGCCTGAACTTCAAACAACTCCATCGTCGGCAGACTTTGCGGCAGCATACTCGCCTGCAGTTGACGGGCAAATTCCAGCTCCTGATTCAGCCGCTGCTGACGACTGCGATCCGCATATACACCTAACAGCGACTGCACCATAATTACTTGAGCCGCAATGAATTTTAAACTTTCCAACGCTTCGGCGTCAAACTCTTTTTTCCGTTTAGCCCCGGTGGCCACCACCATACCGTACAGCCGCTGGTCCCGCACCATCGGCACGGCCATCACACTGCCGATTTTGGCATAATCGGCATACGCTTTAAAACGGTCATCGCTGATTGCCGCCGGCACCAGAACACCGTCTCTGGAGGCGGCGACTTCGCCCACAAAACCTTCGCCCAATCTCACCTTATCCCGCCGCAGCAGTGCCAAACGTTTTTCCGGCGCACCGGCCGCCAAGTGTGCAAATGCCCGCTTCAGCAACGGATATTCGCCAAACACTCCGGTGGCCAGCATAAAATTATATCTGGATTCGTAAATACACACGCTGTCCGCCCCCACTAAGTCGGCAATATATTTTGCCATGGCGTTCATGGTGGTGATCGGGTCTTCGTAATCTCTGAAACTGTGAGAAAAGTCGGAAAAAAAGTTTACCACTTCAAGTTTCTGCCGTTCCGCCTCGTTCGCCCGGCTTTGGGCAAGACGACTGCGCCGCGCCGTTATGACAGCGTATGCAATCGCAATTCCGGCCACGGCCATAGCCAGCACCAGCACGGCGGAGCCTATACCAATTATTGTTCCAACATCCATTCTCAATCCTAAATTATAAAGATAAAATACTGCAATAGAACTTTATCCCCAAAACCGCAAAATAGCAAATTAAATACGATATTTTTTACAACTTTATAGGTTTTTTTTAGTTTTACGCCCTCTCAATTTGCCGTTCGGCTATTTGTGTGTTATATTAAACAACAGCTTGACTATTAATGTACCAAATCCCATTTCCGGAGGTTAAGATGAGTGAACAGGAGCTTTTAAGCATCGAAGAAGTTGCCGCCAGACTGAATGTCTCGGTGGAAAAACTTAACCATTGGGTTAAACAGGATAAATTTCCATGCCAAATCAAAAAAGGCAAAATGGCATTCAGTGATACCGCAATTAAAACTTGGCTGGAAGATAATTTAAAAGCTGCACATAACAAACTTACCGCCGAACATCAATCTTTACAAACTCCGCCGCCACGCCGCGGACGCAGTATGTTTGATTTTATTTTACGCGGCGGCGTGTTCTATAATATTGACGGCGCCACGCCTCAAGACGTTATTACCAACGCTTTAAACGCCATGCCGCTGCCGAATTACTGTAACAAAGCCGGCGTGATTGAACAGATTCTGGAACGGGAGTCTATTGTCTCCACCGCCCTCGGCAACGGGGTTGCGGTTCCCCATGCCCGCAATCCGCTGATGGAGCATGAGGATGATGAACGCATTGCCATCTGTTTTTTGCGCCACCCCATCGATTTTCGGGCGTTGGACCGGGAACCGGTAACGGCTCTGTTTATTATGATGAGCCATGCCCGCCGTTCACATTTACAGATGTTACAGCGGATCAGCTTTTTCTGTTCTCAGGATGACTTTATCGCCATGCTCAAACGCCGTGCCCAGAAGGAAGAAATCTTTGAGTATTTAGATGCTCACCGGCAGGTTATCGACTAATTCCGGCGGCAACGCAGTCGATAGCGTAAACGCCAGAATAATAATGGCGGCCCCCACCAGAGCAGTAAACATATTATGCGCTGTATCCAAAGTTGATACGGCGTATTTTTTTGTATTTTTTGTACAATTTTTCCAAAGGCATTATCCGGCCAGAGGTCTTGAACGGCGGACTGAAGTTTAGCCTGCACCCCCGCTTTCCACGCCTGCATTGCCGGCCAGGTACGATATTTTACACTTACATAAATTCCGGCGGCCAGCGCCCCGCGGCAACTCCATTTCCACACTCCCGGTGCGGCGGTCCGCCATAAATACAGCGAGCCGGATTTTAACGCCGCAGTTTTTTCAACTCCCGGCAAGCCATAACGTAAACCATTACCAAGCAAATTTTTCCAACTTTGCCGCACACCTGACTTCAGCACCGCCTTGCCACTTTGCCGCACGGCCGAAACCCCGCTGGAACTGCCGAAAGACATTACCAATAATGCCGTATCCGCCGCATCCAATGCCGCCCAGCCGACCTCGGCACCGCTGATGGGATAGTTGTCATACCAGTTGGCCAGCAACAGTGCCGGGGCGCCGATTAAGGGCATGGCCGACCAATTTTCGGCAGTGCGGTTGCGTGGCGTACCGTCGTAAGTAAAATAGCGGTCGGCCCAGCGTAAATTCTCCGCCAGCATTGAAAAACCCTCCCGGTTAAACTTCTCTAAAAACGGCACTAAACGCAGGCCGACTTGAGGCTGATTCAGATACCAGCCGATTTTCGGGTGATCCCGGTGCCGCAAAAGTTGATACAACCCCCGATTTTCCCAGCGGGCAATGTTCTGGGTGGCGGCGGCCGCCGCATCCGGGTAAAAGGTCAGAATAAACTTTGCCAGCATTGCCGCATCATATTTATTTATCAGCGCATCGGTACAGTCCGGCGCCTGTAGATACCATTGGAAAACCAGGTCATGACTTACGGCCTGCCGCCACAGCAACGGATTACGGCGGTGCATTAAAAATAGAATCCGCACCATGCCATCCGCTTCAGACTCCGCAATATTTAACTGCGAATGCAACAATACGCCGCCGCTTTCAGCATAACTCAACCGAAAACGGGGCAACCGGCTCATCACCGCATAATATTCGGTCAGCAACCGCTCATAGCCGTTCTCCGGCCAATTTTCCGGCGGCGGAAAATCACTTATTTCATAATATAACGGTTCGGCGACTCCGGCACGCTGTTGCAGAAACGCCAATACCGGTTCCGTCATCGGCGGCAACAGCCAAATCGCCCCCGGCAACCACTCCTGATTTGCCAGCGCAAACTCCTGCAGACTCTCGTTTTCGACGGCCAAGTCCAACAGCATTGCGGTTTCCGGGTGCATTTTTATCTGTTCCCACTGCGGCGACTCCGCATACTTTTCCAGTTGCGCCCAATAGCGTTGCTGAGCCGCATTATCCGGCAAATATGTCGCCGCCGCCGCATGAAGCGCCAAAAATTCCGGCACCTCTTCTGGCGCAACCAAATTACGCTGTAATGCCAAATTGAACAATGCGGTAAAGTCCGGAGTTGACGGTTCTTTCGTGCGGTAATCCGCCAGTAAACGGTTAAGCTCACGAGCCTTAGCCCAATCCGACGGCTCCGGCCAGAGCAAAAATGTAATCACTCCCCCCGTCAACAGCCACAATATCCACCACCAGCGCCAACTGAATATAATCCGCCACCACATCTGCAACCTCCCGCCAATACTTGAATAGATATTATAAGC
>CAZEHZ010000017.1:23794-28728 GCA_964512385.1 uncultured Victivallaceae bacterium
TCTGTCTCTGTATGAAAACAATCCTGATATCAGTTTTAATGTAAAAATATAGCACAAAAAAATTATTTTGATATGAGGCAATGCGGATAAATCAGTGGATTTTTGCGGGTTAAGCTAAAAATATATTAGTCGATAATGCCAAAACTCTTGACTTTAACAATATTGGCGTTATGTTATTGAAGTAGATTTGCATACATTTAATAACCCAAAGCTAATAAAACGGGAGCGCATAATGTCGATTGTCGTTAAATGGTTGCTTATTACCCCGGTGATTTTTACGGTCTTTATTCTGGCCGGGTGCGACTCGGAACCGGAAAATATCGGAAAAACCCAAGCAGAACCTAATGGCGTACCTGAAAAATATGCACGATTCTATAAATTTGAAGACGCTTTTTTTAATAAAAGCGGCGGCGAAATCTCTCATGTCTTAGGGCCGGCAGGTACCATATATGGGACTCCAAGCGGTATAAAATTATCCATAAAACAACTTAGCGTTGATCCGGAGGGAAAGGTTTTCGGCCCTAATCCGTTGCAAAGCGGCGACGAGGTTCGCCTTATTCCGCAATGCGGCATCTATGAAATTACCGTTACCGACCACGGCGAACCGGTATTCTGCACGAATAACTTTAAATATTCCGGCGAAGATTTTATCGAGGTTGCCAGAGGCATCGGTTGGAGCGTCTACATAACTACTGAAAACTGGAATGATGAATTATGAAGAAATTACTTAAGTTTACCCTATGCGGTGCATGGTTGTTTTTCGCCTTTGCGGTTATGGCTCAAAATGCGGAAGACATCTTGAAAAATGCGCTTGAGCAGAGTGGCAAAATAAACTTTTCGGCAAAAATGGAAAATCCGTTCCCATACCGGACAATTCAGGCAATTATCCTGCCGTATGCGCCAAACTGGAAGTATTATCAGAAATATGACGGCGAGTTGTTGTTTCGGCTTGAAATGTATACCCCGGAGAATAAATTACAGGAAATATACTGGAAAAATGCCAGCGGCATTTACGGCAGTGATAATGACGGCTTTTATGCGCAAATTGTTGATGTTCCGTATCTTTGGATGCCTGCACTGCTACGTGCTAAGATTCCGCCCGCCGAGTGGGAGGCCTGCAGTTATAAAGTTACCGAAACCACCTATGAGGAGTTGCCTTGTTATGAAGTTACCACTTTTTTCCCCGATGACGAAGATTTAATGCGCAAATTATCCGGCGATGAAGATTTTTGGTATAAAAATAAACGCGACTCATATTTGGAAAATAGAACTTTTATCCGTAAATTTATAATTGACCGCAACACGGGGTTGATTCTGGCCAGACATCACTACAATAAAAACGGAAAAGAGATATTTACACTGTCGCTGAAAGAGATTAATTATCAGGCTGATTTACCCGACTCATTGTTTGCATCACCGCAAAATATCCCAAAAAAGTATATCCGCCGCCAAATGTTCGCCGCCGATGTGCTTAATAAAACGTGGGTTGACCCGGAACAGATAAAAGCTGAACAAAGTATCTTGAATACACGCAATATGCTAATCGGGGCAATTACAACAATCAGTGTCCTTTTAGCTATTGTCCTTTTGATAAAATTTATTAAGCGATAATTGACCGCCAAAAACCGACATTATCGACTAATTTGTCGATGCCGGAGAAGACGCCAACAGGCCTTCAAAACAGAGGTCCGGCCAATTTTCCGGCGGCGTGTTTTGCAACATCTTTTTGCTGGTTATTCCACTTAATAATAAGCCGGATTTTATGCCGATGCGCCGCCCAAAAATCATTAAAATAGCCAAAATCCATTTACTCTTCTACCGCTATCGGCTCCCACGGCACCTCCACCACGTTCAGCGGAGCATCCCAATCCGCTTCGCCGCTGATTACTTTTTTTATGCAAACATCATAAAAAGATTCCGGCTCCACCGGCAAATAGTTTTCCGGCTCAATAGTCAATCCGGCCGCCGCTTCAAAACGAGCCGGAAACTTTAACAGCATGGGCAGAAAATTACGCACTAAGTTTTTTAAATGCTCATTTTCATTATCCAGCCGCCCAAACTTTAGCAGTGTTTCATATGCCATATCAGCACGCCCCAGCAACATATAGCCATTGGCCTCCACCAGAACCGCCGCCTGCGCAAATTCACCTTCCACACCCAAGCCCCGCCAGCGAAAAACGCCGTACAATGCCGACATCCCCTGCCCGGATTTCGAGGCCGCCAGCGCATAACTGCACCAATATGCCGCCTGATTCTGATACTGGTCCAACTCCGCAAAACTGGCCTGCAGCCACTCGCCCGGCAACCCTTTCTGCTTCACATACGCCCAGTCTAAATTATAATATGCTCCGGCGGGTTCGGCCTGCGTCATGGTGCGATAAACCTCTAACGCCGTGGCAATTCCGGCGGCTCCGGCATCCACCTGCTGATATATTGCGTCATTCCATTTTCCGGCCGCCTCCGGCGGTGCCGAACGCCATAATAATTGAGCCGGGAAATACAATCCACTGCGATTGTCCAAAATTTCCACCAAGCCTTTATCCGCATCCGGCACACGGCACGCCATTAACCACGCCGCCCCGTACCAGCCCCGGTTTATATACTCGTCAAGCAACCGGTTTCCGGCCGCCGTTACATTTTTACGCCACGCCGTCTGCAACAACTCCAGTCGTTTTTCCGCCGGACAATCCGCCGCCAGCGCCAAATAATATAGCGCCGGACCATAACCTTTTGTCGCCAACTCCGTCATGGCCGCTGAATTATTGGTGTTTTTAGCCTGCTTAAATACCGCCGGCGGATATTTTTTATTGGCGGCTAATGTAAGATAATATTGACTCGTTTCCGGCTCTTGCGCCTCATACTGTTCCGACAAAAAATAATTTGCCGCCACATAGCCACGCTCCGCCGCCAACCGCAGTCGATTCAAATTTTCCCGCCGTTCACGCAAATTCGGAGCATTCGCCAAATTCCGCAATGCCAGCTCAATCACCGCCGGATAATACAACTCTCTGCCCGCTTCCGCCAGCAACTTATCCGCCGCCGCCGCATCATCGGTCAACATGGGCAAGCTTAATAAATACGCCGCTTCACGTGACGGTTTCTCCGCATATTCGGCAGTCAAACGCTTCTGGAATTTTTGCAGCAATTGTTCGGCTTCGCCGTTATCCGGTGCCGTTATTTCGCCCTGGTGCAACAGCCATGCCGCATAAACGCCGGACTTGGCGTCGCCATTATCCGCCGCTTTACGAAAATACTCATACGCCTGATTATAATCCAGTACGCCCGAATCATTGCCGGTATATAACGCACCCAGTGCGTAATCGTGCATGGCGGCTACCTGCCCCCCGTCCGCCGCACTGCGCATAGCAATCATCGGATTTACGGCGGCACAACCGCCGCATAGTGCCAGATAAACCGCACCAAGCAGTATCATTACCCGGCAACGCCAGTTTTTTAAGCTCATTACCAACTGAAGCCCATGTTAAAGTGGAAGCGCAATTTACTCTTCAAATCATCCTGATTATTCACAATCGGGTAAGCCAAATCCAAACGCACCGGCGCATTCAGCATCGGTACAATGATTCGCAACCCGTAACCCACGCCAACATTAATCTTATCTATATCAAACCGATACGCATCGCCCCAAACATTACCGGCATCACAAAATACCGCCCCGCGGATAAAACGCCAAATCGGATGCGAAATTTCCGTCGTTAACAACAACATGGAACTGCCGCCGACATTATACCCGTTTTTATCCACCGGCGAAACCTCCCGGTACGGGAAGCCGCGCAAACTTTCACCGCCACCTAAAAAATAACGCTCATACAGCGGAACTTCATCATTATTAAAGGTATCCACCACGCCAATATGACCGCCGACATGCCAAATTATCGCTTTATCAAAGAACGGGTAATAGTAACTGCCACGCAATTCAGTACGATAGAAATCCGCCGTTGAGCCCGCCGCTTTCGGCGACACCGCACCGGAGGCACTGACTTCATAACCACTGGTCGGATTCATCAAATTATCTCTGGTATCCCGATTCAGCAACAACGAAAACTGACTGACCAAATCATGCGTTTGCAGACTGCGCAAATATTCCGAAGCATTTTTAGATACGCCGTTTACCGAAACATACTCAAATTTATAGCCGCCGCTGATGGCGGTAAAATCGTCAAAAATCCCCTTGGTCAGAGATGTTCTTACGCCGATACGTTCTTCATCCCAATGCTGATATTCCACATAATTGCCGTAGCCGGACACATCCCAGCGCAACGGAATATCAAACAACCACGGTTCCGTAAAATCAACATTGAAATTATACCGTTCCAGCCCCACAATCGCCTGCGCTCTAAAACGCTGGCCGCCGCCACGGAACAAATCACGCGGATTGGTGATGTCAAAGTTATTATTGGAAAATTCCACCATCCCCGCCAAGCTGTCGGAGTCTGAAAATCCGCCGCCCACCCGCAATGAATACGGGTCTTTTTCTTCCACTTCATACACCACTTTTCTGGCGTCTGAACGGCCGCCGGCCTGAGTTACCGCATTTACCTTGCTGAAATATCCCATGCCCAGCAAACGCTGCCGACTAACTTCCACCCGGTTTGTATCTAACGGATCCCCCTCCATCACCGCTAATTCCCGACGGATAACTTTTTCTTTAGTAATCTTATTACCAACAATATCCACCGATTCAATCTGATATTTACGCCCTTCATAAATCTCAAAGGTCAAATCCACCGTTTTATTCTGATAATCCGCATTCCGCTTTACCCGCACATTGGCGTCGGCATATCCGAACGTACCGTAAAAATCGGTAATGTTTTTACTGGCCGCTTCTTCCAATTCAATATTAAAAGTCTCGCCGTTCACCAACGGCACCAGCGGCATTAAAGTAGCGGCATCAAATTTCCCGTTACCGCTGAAAC
>CAZEHZ010000018.1:0-28638 GCA_964512385.1 uncultured Victivallaceae bacterium
AAACAAGCATAAAATTTTTATAATTAACCGGCTAATTAAAAATTGCAGACTCATTCTTTTACTTTATATTATTTTTATATCACAATGACCTAATATAAAGCATTTCTCCGGCTATTACAAATTTAGTTAGTTGCTTTTTGATGATTTTTTGTTTTTTTGGTCGGCAACGCCTCTGCCGGATTGTCCGGCCACACATGTTTAGGGTAGCGCCCCTTCATCTCTTTCTTCACCAGTTCCCAGTTTCCCTGCCAGAAGTTTAGCAAATCTGAGGTTACTTGAATCGGACGATGCGCCGGCGACAGCAACTCCAATACCAACGGCATTTTGCCGTTATTGAGGCTGGGGTGCGTTGTACAGCCGTAAAACTCCTGTACCCGTGCCGACAACTTGGCCGGATAGACCGAATAATCAATGCGAATATCAGAATCTGCCGGCGTGGAATAACGTTCGGGAAAGGCGCGATTCAAACTGTTTAATTGTTGATAATCCAAACTGTTGCGCAGAATATCCGCCAAAATAATTTTCTGCAGTTGCGCAAAAGATTTTATGCCGTTTAAGTACGGACCCAGCCAGTCGGCGAGGGTGGCCAATAACTTTTCATCACTCCAATCCGGCAAGTCCGCAAATTCGGCGGCATGGCAACGGGCGTAGTTGACCCGTGCCCGCAGGGATTCGGCGGTCGGAGTCCACGGCAGTGCAGTTAAACCTTTACGCTGAACCGCTGTTATCAACGCCTCGGCAACCGCCTCGGCCGGAGGATTGGCCAGTGGCGACTCCTTCAGCACTATTGCCCCGAATTTTTCCTGTTTTACTGCAAGCACGGCATGGCGGTCGGCACTGAAATCAATTTGTGTTTGTGTGGTAAACAGATGCGGTAAAGCATTTTGCAGTTCCGCCAAGGTAACTTCGGCGGCTAATTGAATTACGGCATTGGCGCCGGAGTCGTTTACGGTGGCCACGGCTAAAAATTCGGAACGCTTCAGGTAGTGATTGACGGGCAGGCGCAAGCCGCGGCCATCGGTGGTCAGGTAATTTTCGCTGTGCGGCTCCCGGCTTTTGGCCACCCGATCCGGGTATGCGGCGGCTAAAAGCCGGCCGGCATGGTCTATACTGCACTCCTGATACTTGGTATGCAGAAGTTTCAGAAGTTGGTCACGCACCGAACAAACGGCGTGGCAACGGTTGGAATTTTGGCGGATATAGCGGAGATGTTCGCTTAAATCACACTCATCCAATACGGCTCGTTCTTCCACTACGGCGGCAATTTCGGCGGCTAAACCGGCCAGATTTTCGGCTTGTGCGGTTAATAGCATGGCGGCTAAGCGGGGATGCACCGGAAAGGCGGCGGCTTGGCGGCCTAAGGCGGTTAATCGACCGTGTTTATCCAGTAAGTTTAACATTTGCAACAAGTTTTGTGCCGCCTGCAAAGCCGCTTCCGGCGGCGGCGTAAGCCAGTTTAACTTGGTTGCCGCCGTACCCCAATTCGCCAGTTCCAGAGCCAAACCGGACAAATCGGCATCCATAATTTCCGGTACATTGTAAGGCGGAAACTGCTTCTCCTCCGCTTCCGAATATAATCGTATGCATATTCCCGGTTCGGTACGCCCGGCACGGCCACGCCGCTGTTCCGCCGAGGCTTGACTGATATGCATCGTTTCCAGTTTTGTTAAGTTGTTTACAGGATTGAATTTAGCAACTTTAGCCACCCCGGAGTCAATGACCATGCGCACGCCGTCAATCGTTAAACTGGTTTCGGCAATATTCGTGGCCGCCACCAGCTTACGCTCTCCGGGGCGGCACGGCAGAATGGCCGCATCCTGCTGAGCTTTATCCAGCATGCCGTACAACGGGTAAATCTTAATGTCGGCGGGCAGGGCGGCGGCGCAAATTTCACACATGCGGTTAATTTCGGCCGCTCCGGGTAAAAATACCAGCATACTGCCGGACTCTTTTTTAAGCCATTCAATGGCGGTTTTTGCCGCAAATTCCGGCAATAAACGCCGCTCAGCCGACCGCCCGGCATAATAAGTTTGTACCGGAAACATAGTGCCGGCAACCGCAATCTGCGGCGCATCCGGCAAACTTTTGGCAATATAACCGGTGTCCAACGTGGCGGACATCAACAGAATTTTTAAATCCGGCCTTAGATTTTCCTGTACGTCCAGCGTTAAGGCCAATGACAAATCACAATTTAAACTGCGTTCATGGAATTCATCAAAAATCACCATGCTTACGCCGTCAAGTTCCGGGTCCTGCTGCAGCCGGCGCACCAGAATACCTTCAGTAACAATCTCTAAACGGGTTTTATCCGAAATCTGCCGTTCGTGCCGCACCTGCCAGCCGATAGTCTGCCCCGGAGGTTCATTCAACAGCGCCGCCATCCGTCGTGCCGCCGCCCGTGCCGCCGCCCGCCGGGGCTCCAGCATGATAATTTTACCCGTGTTAAACGGCGGATATTTTAACAGTTCCAGCGGTAAAAGTGTAGTTTTTCCGGTTCCGGGCGGGGCCGATAAAACCGCAGTTCCGGCTCGAAAAAACGCTTTTTTCAGCGGTTCAACCGCCTCTAACGCCGGATACTGCATTAATTTTCCACCTTATGATGCCGCAAAAGATTACGACAGCCTAAAATCATGGTCAGCAAAATAGCACGTGCCGCCTCATTATCGTCATCATTTTCGGTATACAAATTACTAAGATCAATCCACATTAAAATTAAAATCCGCAACTGATTTTCAATGTTGGACGGCGTGCCGTTATGCCATTTTTCGTTATCATTCAGCAGGTTCGGCAACTGCTCAATGGTCATGTTTGAAAATAGAATTTTGCTGGTTTGAAGTACAATTTCACCACCGAAAATACTAAATTCATTCTGGTCAAAATGTGCCATCAACTTTTCAAATTCCGGCTCTTTCAGGCGGTGATTCCCCCAGCTCCGGCTGTTGCAGAAACTGCGCAGTTGGGATTCAATGGTTTCGCCCGGCTCTTTAAGTTCACTGTCAAACACGGTATATGCGCCGGCCTTGCCGTCCACATTCCAAATGCGGCATAACGCCAGCAGTATCTGCTTGGCCAGCAATGGATTATCTTCAGAACTGAACGCCCGGTAAATAATTTCGGCATCCGATTCGTTCCCAATGCGGCTTAAGGCTTCGGCGGCGGCGGCCTGTAAATAGTAATATTGTTCGCCGTTATTCAGCAACTTATACAGTATCTGCCGGGACTCCGGCCGCCCCAACATGCCAATACTGAAAACCGCCGCCTGTGCCAACGGTGCCTCCGGGCTTAACGCCAAATTTTCGGCCAACGTTCTGGCTTTGGCGGCATGTAAACGCCCTAAGGCCCGCATCGCCTGTACCCGCATGCCAAGTTCCGGAATCGTGGCCAGCTTTAATAATTCATCCACCACCACTTCATCCACCTTGCCGTTGAGCTGGTTTAAGTGGGCAATCGCCTCCTCCCGCACCCGGCTGGAGGGGCTGTATAAGTCGGCCACCAGCTCCTGCGTTACCATACTGCCGCGCAGATACTGCAACTTGCTTACCCGACTCTTTTCACTGAGCGGCTGACCCATAACGTAACTTTGGTACACTTGCCGAATCGGGTTTTCGGTAAGCAGAATTTTTACCATTTTCCGGGCTTTCATGGCTCCGTCTTCGTGGAATTGGGAAATTAACAGCACACTGCTGGCGCATACTAAGGCCGACACCATGGCCATAACATTAAACGGATGAAAGACACCTAAAAACTGGACGGTTTCCAAAAAAGTGTAAACCCAACCGCTGCTTACCCCGGCAATCGCACCGCAAAGCCCGATGGATGAATACATTACCGCAATGGCCATGCCTTGAATTTTACGTTCACTCTGCGACGTAATCAGCGATTGCTGGGCCGACGCAATCCCTACGGTGGTAAAGCCGCTTAACAGGAAAATCGGCAACGCAGAGAGCAACCCCACCGGTACCGTGAAGGCGGCAAAATCCATCAGCAGTCCGGCTTTGGCGATAATTGCATTGCCCAGATTATCCAGATAGTAGTTGCCCGGAATTAACGACGCCCATAATAAGAACTCCCCGGCTTTTAATCCGGTGCACAGCATCAGTACCGGCTTGCGGCCGTATTTGGTGCCTACCACCCGGAAAAAATACGCACATAAAAAACTGAATGCCGAACTGATGGCGATCAGAATCTGTAACGTCTTCATTTCCACATTCATATATTTTTGCAGATATACATAGGCAAACGTCATGCTGAAGCAGGCCCCGGCGGTCTGCAGACTGAAAAACAGAATAATAGTGCGGAACCCTTTATGCTGTAACGCATCCTTAAACAGTCGCAATGGGTTATCCAGCTGTTTATGCGGATACGGGTTCGGGTCCGGAATTCGCATCTGCAGATACATGGACACATAGCCGAACAGCATGCCCAGCAACAACATAATGGTGTAACTACTGCTGGATTTCTGGCCTAAGTAATCAATCAAATAACCCGATGCAATCCCGGCAAACATGTTAAACAGCATATACATACCGTTACGTTTACTCCAAAATGCATTGCTGGCGCGTTTCGGCACAAAGTCCGCATGCCAGGTCATACCGATCGGACAAATCAAACTGGAGGCAATGGTGCTGACCGCATAGGTACAGCTGAACAGCAGAAAACCAATCGCCGGGGTAAATTCAAAATAGTAATTCGCCAATACGCCCAAGGCGCCGAACATGGTAAACTGGATAAACGCAAAAAATCCCCAAAAATGGGTGCGGTGGAAAAAACGCTCCTGAATAATCAATCCCACCAGCTGCAACGGCAGAAAAATCTGCCCCATTGAGTTAATTAACGCAATTTGTTTCGGTGTAAAGTCTAAGGCCAATTCCAGACCGGCCATAATCGGACCGGCGATAAACGATGCATAGAAACTCCACATTACCGCCGCCCAGATCGATGCACTCATACCGCGCCGGATCTGCCTTGGTGAGAAATTGATTTGATCCATACCAGGTTTTATTCCCCGTTTTTTTAGTTTTTGAGAAAATTGACTCGTTTTAAATATAGCGTCAGATATGAATAAAGCAAACGGCAAAAAATGAAAATAATCCAAATTTTACCGTTTTTTCAACTTGCCGGAAATATTACCGGATACCTACTGCATGGCGCACTTTGTCCATGGTTTTTTCGGCCAGATTCGCCGCTCGTTCGGCGCCTTTTTGTAAAACGCTGTACACATAATCCGGGTTGGCGGCCAACTCCGCACGCTTCGCCGCCATGGGCGCAAAAAATTCCTGCATCTTGTCCAGCAACGCCAGTTTAGCGTGGCCGTAGCCATAATTACCCGCCCGGTAACGGCTCTTCATTTCCTCCAGCTCTTCCGGCGTGGCAAAGAGTTTATACAGAGCCACCACATTACAAGTATCCGGGTCTTTAGGTTCTTCCAGCTCTTTACAGTCGGTAACAATGTTCATTACGGCTTTTTTAATCTCTTTTTTACTGCCGAAAATCGGAATGATGTTATTATAGCTTTTGCTCATCTTCTGGCCGTCAAGACCAGGAACCACGGCTACCGAGTCGGGCGTAAGAGCTTCCGGAATCGTAAAAATTTCGCCGTATTGGTTGTTAAACTTAATGGCTATATCACGAGTGATTTCCAAATGCTGTTTCTGGTCTTTACCCACCGGCACCAGATTGCTCTGATATAAAAGAATGTCGGCGGCCATCAGCACCGGATAGGTGAACAAGCCCATATTCGGAGCAAAGCCTTTAGCAATTTTATCTTTATAGCTGTGCGCCCGTTCCATTAACCCCACCGGGCAGATGTTGCTTAAATACCACGACAACTCCGTTACCTGCGGCACATCGCTTTGACGGAAAAAGATTGTTTTATCGGTATCCAACCCGCAAGCCAGCCAGTCCAAGGCCAGATTCAGTACATTTTTATTCAGCTGTGCCGGGTCATTATTGGTGGTTAGAGCGTGAAAGTCGGCAATAAACAAGATAGTTTCGCCTTTGGTCTGCAAGTCTAAAGAGGAACGGATCGCACCGAAGTAATTGCCCAAATGCGGGGTGCCGGACGGTTGAATGCCGGTTAAAATTCTCATTATAAAATAATCCTTATGCTAAAAAGTTACTTTTTATCTTATTAAGATAACCGCATTTAATGTGCTTTGCAAGATTTTTACCGATTTTATTGCCAAAAAAATACCTTTGCCGCTTTATACGGTATTTTTTTATGTGTTCGCCTTGTTTATTGCGGATGAGTATGCTATACTAAAAAAGTATACTTTATTAAGGAGGTTCAGATGATAAAAATATGGGCAGTTTGTTTGGCGTTTTTATGCGGGTGGGGCGGCATGGCGGCAACCGAAGTTTATTATGAAACGTTCGGGGCGAAAGGCGATGGCGAAACCGACGATTTTTCCGCAATTGTCGCCGCTCATGATTACGCTAATAAGCACAATTTACCGGTTAAAGCCAATGATAACGCCACCTACTATATCGGCGGCGGCAGTCTTACCGCCGTGATAAAAACCAATACCGACTGGGGTAAGGCTAATTTTATTATTGACGATTTGAATGTGGAAAATCGGGGCGCCGCCGTTTTTAACGTGGTGTCTGCTCTGGATAAAATTAAGCTTCAACCGATAACCAATTTGCGGCGCAAACAGGCTTGGCTGAGTTTAAAACTGCCATATGATTGTTTGTTTGTGGCGGTGGATGACAATACTAAACGCTACATTCGCTATGGGATAGACGCCGATAAAGGGTCGCAGCAGACTGACGTGTTTATTGTGCATAAAAACGGCCGGGTTAATAAAAAAACGCCCATAATCTGGGATTTTAAACAGCTTACCAGTTTACAGGCTTTGCCGATAGATGATACTTTACTGACCGTTTCCGGCGGCACGTTTACCACCATTGCCAACCGGATGCCGGGTGAACATAAGTATTTTAACCGCGGTATCAGTATTCAGCGTTCCAATGTGCTGGTGGATGGGGTAAAACATAAAGTGGTAGAGTCTGACGGTCAGAGCTTCCCCTATACCGGCTTTATCAATATTAATAACTGTGCCAATGTAACCGTAAAAAATACCATACTCAGCGGCCGGAAACTTTACCACTGCGTTAAGGCAAACAGTAAATCCACCACCACCGGAACGTATGATATTTCAATTACCAAGGCCGTAAATGTGTCCTTTATCAACTGTTCGCAATTCAATGATATTCTGGACCCGGCTTACTGGGGGATTATGGGCTCTAACTACTGTAAAAATCTGCAGTATGACGGTTGCACGTTTTCGCGGTTTGACGCTCATATGGGGGTAGTTAATGCCACTATCCGTAATTCCACGTTAGGATATCAAGGCATTAATGCGATTGGGCAAGGCACGGTATTGGTGGAAAATAGCACGGTAAACGGTCGCTATTTTATCAATTTACGGTCGGATTACGGCAGTACCTGGCAGGGGAATATTGTGATAAAAAATTGCGTTTATGTACCGTCCGCCGGCAAAGCGGTGGGGGGAACGGTAATCGGCGGAACCAATTCCGGCAGGCATAATTTCGGCTATCAATGTTATATGCCGGAGAAAATTGAGATTTTTGACTTAACCATAAATGATGAGAATCATCCGGGAAAATATGCCGGCCCCGCTGTGCTCGGCAATTTTAACTCCGGGTTTAAAGATGCGTCGTATCAAGAAACCTATCCATACATTAAAACTAAAGAAATTATTATTAAAGACCTGAAAACCGCCAGCGGAAAACCGTGGCGGCTTTCAGATAATCCGGCCATGTTCGGCAACATTGAGTTGAGCAAACTGTAATTGGTTGGCTGAAATTCCTTTATTTTGTGGCGTCCAACAGCACTTGCAAGTTGACTTTTGGGATGGCGTTCAGCAAGCGTTCCCGGCGTTGTTCAGCGGCCAGCGCCGGAGAACTCAGCAAAGTGGCTACGGCACTTTTTATACGGGCGTTACCGTAGACATATTGGTCGTAGCCGGGGCAGACCATGGCGGCCATGCGGGATTTTACCGCCGCCGCTACTGCCTCGCCAGACGGATATTCCGCCAAAACAACGGTGTATTCGCCGGATAAAATGCCGCGGTGAGTATCACTGGAGCCGACAATCGGCGGATTGGCGTCGTCATTTTTGCCGTATAAATCCAAATGGCGTTCGGTGGCGTCCAGACCGGATTCAGACAGATTGCCGAACCAGTAATCATTTAAGGCGATCCCATATTCCGTGGGGTGGTTCCATTGCACTACGGCGTTTTGAGCTTTGGCCGCTTTTAAAACCCCCTGCAGGTCGGCATATTGATAGATAGGTTCCGTTAATGGATATGCATTTAAGTGATGATAGATATAGGTAACCTCTTCTCCGGCAATCAATGGGTACTTCAGATCTGCCGCGGCTAAAACCGGTTGATATTTTAATGCGCCTTCAATGGTGTTATGATCTGAAACCACTAAAAAATCGCATCCTTGATAAATGGATTCGGCAACCAAGCCCAGCGGTGTTGAGGTCCCGTCCGACCATAAAGTATGGGTATGCACATCGCCGGTCTGCACCAGTTCCGCATCGGCTTGATTCAGGTTAAGTTCGGTGGTTTTAGCCAACTGCTCCACCCAGAATTTACTGAAAAAATCAATCCAGTTTGCCGACAACGGTTCATTGCGCAAAATTTCGGCGGCAAAGTCAACATTATCGGCGTCAAAACGGTACAGGACATTATCTTTACGCACGTTCAGCGAAGTCAGCATAATGCCGACGCTGGATACCATCAGGTCTTTAAACACGCCTTCCGGCGGGGTGCCGGCCACCATAAAGCGGGAATAATTATGGCGTTGGTTCCAGTCAACTTCCGGCACCGTGCAAAACTCTTTCGGGGCGTCCGGGAATGCCGTCATCGCTTCCACGCCAAGTTTCATGGCTTCGGCATGAGTTACCCGATACGCTATATCCGGCTCTTGGGCAGAGACTACCAACACCCAGCGTTCCGGCTGATAATCGGTGAACGGTGCGCCCCAAAAGTGCGAGCCGTAATGCCGGTACGCTTCCGAGGCTCCGGCAACATTGCGGACTTCCGGCACCGCCACATTTTGGCGTTTCATTAACATATTGTGCGCCTCTTCCGCCGAATCGAACCATTCAACATATACTCTGGTCAGCGGTAAATTACCGGAGTGCAGAATGATATTCGCCGATGTTCCACCGCCTAAACGACTGAACGAGACATTGACGTTGTTCGAAAAATTACGGGTTAAGTTTAACAACGGCAACAATTTGTCGGCATTATCCGGCGTTGGCTGCCCGCGCAGAACCGCCTGGCGCATTAACAACTCCTTGCCGCCTTGAATTGATTCCGAGACATCTCCGGCGGTTTTAATATACTCCACTCCGGAGAGCAGTTCAAGATATCCGGCGGCGAGTTCCGGCTGTTCCGCCGCGATAGCCGCTAAGTTCACGGCGGCCAAATCCGTATAAATTTGCGGCAGATAACTTATTTGCCGATTGAGTATCCCCTGCGGGGCATGGTCTTTATAGGGGGTGATGGTCAAATCATAAATCCCGTCCGGCAGGGGATTGGTTACGGTGATATTCTGCACACCGGTCATTTGAGTTACTTTATAAATGTCATTCCCGATTTTGATTTCGGCATAATCATAGCCGGACGGCGGAAATTCGCAGGAAATTGCGTTGCTGAATGCGTAGGGCTTTATCTGCAGTTGCCAATAACCGTCTAAATTAGAGTCGGCCGCCATTTGCGTGGCTGTGGTTAATGCGATGGGAATATATGACGTGGTGCGATACGCTAAATGAGTGGCTCCGTTTAACGTCATATACCGCGGCTGAGTGGCGGAACCGTCATCCGAGTCATAATCATCCACCATTAACTGGAATGCCGGAGTATCGCCCTCCTGCCATTTTTTCAGACCAAACACTCCGGCCGGAATGCCGATGGTCAGCGTATAGCCGGTGGCGGTGCGTTGTCCGCTTACCGTGGGATGAACCGTTAACGGCTTGGTGTGGTCCGGCAGCATAAAACGTATTTTGCCGTTGGCGTCCGGGGCGGAGAAAATCAACTGCAACTGCTGACGTTCCGTACTGGTCGGCATCGCCAAAAATACCTCTACCGCATCATGAGAAAACAGCGAATTGTCCGGCGCATTATTGATTACTTCATTGTCCGTTATATTTAAGGTAAACCGCAGTTCATCGGCATTCCAGCCGCCGCAGATTCTGGCCGATAAATCCTCTTTACCCCGCCATGCCCGTCCGCCTTGGGTGGTTTTGGCGGCTCCGGCTGATTCCATGATGATTTGCGGGAATTTGCTTAAATCACTATTTTCCGTTAGCTGCAGCCACGGCGTTGCCGCCCCGAATCCTTGAATGCCGCACCCGGCCATAACAGCGGCGGCAATAACTTTTTTTAACATTATTTTTATTCCTTGAGTGATAATTATTAAAACACCTTGGAACAACATAGCATTATATCGGATAAATTACAAGTTATTATTAAGGAATTCTGAACATCCATCCTGCTTTTTTGTCTATTAGTTATAACAGAGTGTTGAGTAATAGAATTAAAAAATATTTTAGTTATAAAAATGTGTTTTTGAGCTTAATTATTGTTAGTTTACTGTAGGATAACAGTTTAACGCAAATTTTGCGGCTTGCAATTAATAAAAAATGTGATATATTATACATTGTTTGAGATAAATGAATTATATTTTTCAGTAAGGAGGTAGGGTATGGCTAAAAAAGTCACTGAAAAGAATGTTCGTACCAATAAACATCGTGTTACTTTTACTGTAGAAGCCGCACCCGGCAAAACAGTAGCCGTGGCCGGTTCATTTAACGACTGGGATCCGGATAAGAAACCGTTGGAATATAAGGCTGAAAAAGGCGTTTATTCCGGCGTGGTTATGCTGGAACCGGGTTCCTATGAATACAAATTCGTAATTGACGGAGAATGGCAGCTGGATGAAAATAATCCGAACTTTTCCCATAACGATTTTGGTTCATTGAACAGCGTGGTGGTTATTAAGTAATCATCATGGATTGGTTTTGACCTGCGGATTTGCGATATTGGATGCGGTTAAGGGAAACTTTGAATCGCTGGTTTATGATGTCGGTAAAGCTTGTTAGGGCTAAATGAAAAAACTTGTTTGAAATGCGTAAACATTTTAAACAAGTTTTTTTTGTCTGAAAAATCGGCAACTGCTGAAAACAATTGCCAAAATTTTCCCGATTACTTTTTCTCACGGTAATCTTTATAATTTACATCCATATTGGCCAGCCGGCGATAAAAGCCGTTCATGCGATGTTTAAAATCCGGCCATGAACATTTGTCCAGCGGCGTCCACAGCTTTTCCGCTATTGCAACACTGCGCGGATAAAGCTGATAGCCGGCCTGAAGTTCACTGGGGATATATTCCGTCCATAACGCACTTTGTCCACCTAAAACTTTACTGCGTAACTCGGCCGGAACACTTTCCATCGGATTAAACTTATAGCTTTGTTTTAAGTCGGTAATGCCGGTAATGGCAATAGGTTCGGTGGCCGGGTCGCCCTGGTAATAGTCCAAATAATTACTGCCGGCATTATTGCTGATTACGTCATGGCCGGCTTTGGCCGCCGTCGCCGTCATGGTACTGGACAAATAGGCCAATACCGCAGTGTTTTCGCCCAAATCGTCATTCATAATCTGTTCCCAACCCAGAACCCGACGGTCATATTTCGCCGCAATTTCTTCTAACCGCTTAGTGAAATAGTGCTGTAACTGGGCTTCATCGGCAAAGTTATTGTCTTCCATAAACTTTTTACAGACCGGGCAGGCCGACCATAAGCCCGGCGGAAGTTCGTCGCCGCCCAAGTGAATAAATTCGCTGTTCGGGAACATGCGGACGTTGGCCGCAATCAACTTTTCAATGAAATCATAAGTTGCTTCACTGCCGACGCAATAGCTGAAGCCCCACGGCCGCAGGAAATAGGACGGGGTGTCAATGTCGCCCTCTAATCGAGTATGCTTCTGGCAGGAATATTCGGGATAGGCGAACAAGGCGGCGTTGGCATGGGCGGGCATCTCCACTTCCGGCATAATCGTGATAAAACGGTCATGGGCATATTGCACAATTTCATTGACATCTTCTTCGGTGTAATAACCGCCGACTTCATTGCCCCACCAAGCACCGACTTCCGTCAATTTCGGCAGTTCCTTAACTTCAATCCGCCAGGCGGTGCCGTCGTTATAATGCCAGTGGAAACGGTTCATCTTCATCATCGCCAGCATGTCAATGAACTTGAAGATGAACTCTTTAGACATAAAATGACGCGCGGTGTCCAAATGCATTCCACGCCACTGGTATTCCGGAATATCCCGAATTTCCACACCGGGCAACCGCCATAACGTGCGGGAAAGTTTGCGGCTTTCAATATCCGCCGGGAACAGTTGACGCAGTGTCTGAATGCCGTAGAACAGACCGTTTTCGGTGAGGGCGGTCAGTTTTATGCCAGTGTTTTTTACGCTTAACTCATAGCCTTCCATGCCCAAATCGTTTTTGTCCGGGTTCAGTTCCAGCGTAATGACCGTTTTAAAACTCTCCGCTTGGTCTGCCGAAATTACGGGCAGAGCGTAACCGGTGGCGGGCATTAAAATTTTACGCAGTGTTTCCGCTTGAATTTTTTCAGCGTCGCCGGCAACGATGGCACTGCGGGGGCTTAAGGTGAAAACTTCATTTGTGGCAGTAACTTGTTGCGGTTTAGGGATTACTGAAACAACTTCATCCAATGTTATGACTCGTAAGCCGGTAATCGCCGCCGCCATACTGTGGCCGATGTTGTCGCTGACATCCTGACCGCCGTAAAATTTATATAATTCGTGATTGTAGGCATGTTCCTGCAAATCACGCCGCCCGGTGCGGAACACTAAAACAAAAGAGTCCAAATCTTTAATTTCCGGGCATAACATGGTATACTCTTCTAAGCGACGGGTCAAATTATTCAGCTTTACCATCGCCAGGTCCGGGCCGTCAAGCGTTTGGCGCACGGCAACTTCCGCTACGCCGGCATACGAGAACTGCGCTACGTCGGCGGCACTTAAGCGGATACCGGCCGCCGAGCCTTTGGCCGGATTATTGAATTTACGCCCCACGGCGGAAACCATGGTGTCAGTACCCGGCGTAAGCAGGATTGCGTTATAATTGTCATAGGTGGCGGCGGTAACTTTGGCCAGCGGCAAATTATCGCAGGGCAAACTGTAAGTTAAAGCCGGATTGTTCTCCGGAGCAAAATTATCCAATGCTCTGGACTCGTATTCTAATTCATCTTTTAACAAAGCGGAGACTCCTAATTTAAAATCATCAATATCAAAAGTAAGTTCGCCAAATTTTGCTAAATCAGTGTGATAGCTGATAATTAAAGTGGCGTCATTCCATTCCCGCATATCCGGGCAGTCTAAAGTAACGGTCTGCCAATCTTTGCTTAACAGAACTTTTTTGTCCATCGCATCGGCGGTTACCTGCCCCGGACGCAGATTAAAACTGATGGTCGGCTGATCGCCGTTAGCGTAATTACCGCGAATTTTTAAACTCAGTGCCGATATATTTTGTTTGGGCGGCACTTTGAAGTTGTATACGATAACGGCATAGTTACGGGATTGTGACTGAAAACGGACAAATTTCCCGTCGGCTTCAGTTATTAACTGCATTTGCTCCGGGAACGGATTGTTTATGTCAAATTCCGTAAATACTGACTTTAACGCCGTGCTATCGGCGTAAGATTGAAAATTATCATCAGCATAAACACCTCCGGCGGCTAATGCCGCCGCCAACAATACAGACATGCGTAATTTCATTTAGTCTCCTATTTTATATTTACGATTTTTATTCGGTTATTTTATTATACATCAACACTCTCGGTGTCTGATGATTTTTAATTCATTTTCTAAAGTTTGGAAAAAATCCCGATAGCGTTTAAGCTCCGGTTCCGCCGGTATTTTTTCCAGACGCTGATCGGTACGCCCTAAATGACGCAGTTTATCCAACCCGAACGGATGGTATGGCATGGGCTTAATTCCGGTTAAATTTTTAAGTTTTAAAGCAATTCTGCCAATTTGTTCCAAGTCATTATCCGAGTCATTTTTTCCGGGAATCAGCGGACAGCGCAACTGTATTTGGGCGCCGGTTTCAGCCAGTTTATAAAGATTTTCCAAAATTTTTTCATTATTCCGCCCGGTCAACTGCCGATGCCGTTGTGAGTCGGCGCACTTTAGGTCAAAAAGCCATAAATCGGTAACTGGCAACAATTTTTCAAATACGTTCCAGTCGGCAAAACCGCAAGTTTCAACCGCCGTATGCCAGGATTCCTGCCCGGCTTGGGCCAGCAATTCATACGCAAAATCCGGCTGAAGCAACGGTTCGCCGCCGGACAGCGTTATACCGCCGTCAGTACCGTAATAATCACCGTCTTTCCGTACTTCAGCTAAAACCTGTTCGGAATTCATGATTTTGCCCGCTAACGTTAATGCGCCGGAAAAACAGGTTTTGGCGCAAGCACCGCAACTGCGGCAATTGGTGCGATTATATATATGACCGGTATGCTGAAAAACATGGCAATGCTGCGGGCAAGTTGGGGCGCAGTGGCCGCAGGACAGACATTTTTCGGCATTATATAAAACTTCGGCATTAACGTTTTGGGACTCCGGGTTATGACACCAGTTGCAGTGCAACGGGCATCCTTTTAAAAACACTACGGTGCGGATTCCGGGGCCGTCCGTCAGTGAAAATCGGGCAATATCAAAAACTGTTCCAAACATTTTATTATACTTCCAAGGCGGTACGGTTTATAATCATATCCTGCCATTGCTCCGAAAGTGAAGCAAAACGTGCCGACCAGCCGGAAATACGCACCACCAAATTGGGGAAACGAGCCGGTTCCTGTTTGGCCAGCCGCAGTATTTCGGTATCGACCGAGTCCAACTGAAGATAAAATCCGCCCCGGTCAATAAACACCTTAAGCAGTGCCGCTAAAATCTCTGCTCCGTTCGGCAGTTTATTGATGCCCATAGACAACCGCATATCCAGCGGGCAACCGTTCGGCACGCCGGAAAAATCCATCTTGCAATAGGAGTTCAACACTGCGGTAACCGCATTTTTTTCGGTTCCCGGCGTGGGGCTTAAGTTGGGCGCCAGATATTCGTGAACATGTTTGCCGAATGCCGTGGCATAGCGTTCGGCCGCAAACTGAATTTCCCGGCCAAAAGTGCTTACTCCGGCCGGAGTCAAGATGTTCGGCAGCGGTTCAGAGGCGGCCACGATGGCGGCATAGTCATCAAAAACCCGCTTCATCATGTTGTCCGCTTCGGCATCGTCATTACCGTAGTATAAAATTGAATTGGCAAATTCCAGCCGTAAAAGTTCATTACCGCGCCAGTCATTTTTCAGGATTTCCACTAATTCCGGCAAGGATAAGCGATGCTGTTCGTAGATGAATTTTTGAATCGCCAGCAGACTGTTGGCCACATCGGGCAGGCCGCCGGCATGAATGGCGTTTACGGTGTATTTAGCCCCAAAATCAGTATACGACCGGGCACTATGGCGGCATGACGGCATAATTAGCGATAAAACCGCATCCGGCGGCGGCGCTTCATTAGCCCACATTTGCTGAATTGCCGTTTTAATGCCGTTGATTCGCTCTTTTAGGTGCAGGCAATAATTTTCATACAATTCGTTAAATGAACCCGGTACTGCTTCGGCAAACAATGCCTGCTGAAAAACGGCCAGCGCATCAAACGGCGTATAAGAAAATGCGGTCTTGCCGGGCAGAATTACCTCCCAGCAGCCATCATTGGTAAAGTCGGCAATCTCGGTTTCCGGATAGCCGGCTTTCCGCAGTCCGTCCAGTACGACATCTTCATTATATACCGACACGATTCCGCCGCCCAATAGTTGCACCTCCGCTATCCGCCGCAGTAATTCCGGCGAGGTGTGGCGATTCAGGCGCACCGCCACCGGGTAGTCGCTGATATGCAGTTCTTCAATTACATCCAGCACTAAATTGGTAACAAGATTTTCCACATTGGCGCCATTAGCGTCAACTCCGCCCAGAATGACGTTCTGATAAAACTGGGCGTCGCCGGAACCCGGTTCGCCGGGATTGAATTGTCGCAAGCCGTAACACCACTCGGTACCTTTTATCCAAAAATGCGCAATCAGCTCTCTGGCCTCTGCAATGGTAATGACGCTATGTGCAATATCGTGTTCCAGATAAGGCCCCAAAATCTGGTCAAAACGGCCAAGACCGCTCCAGTTGCCGCAGAGCCGCTGAAATTCAAAAAACATCCAGAATGACTGCAGAGCTTCATAAAAACTTTCCGGCGGATGCTCCGGCACCCGCTCCAGAATCGGCAGAAGTCGCTTTAAATGTATCGACTCCGACTGCTTTTGACGGCATTCTGCGACATAACGCCGGGACCAAATCCGCATGGCGGAAATTACGGTAAGCAAGGCATGGCAAAACTCCTGTTCCGCCGGCGAATGAGTGGTTTTCTCTTTAATATCGCATTCCAGTCCGGCCAGACCTTTGCGGACGGCGTCACCAAAATCGGCGGTGGTATGACTGATGGAGGAACGATGCCCCATGCCGGGAACTTCATGACGAACTGCCGGCAGAAGCAATGCATTACCGGCCAGTCGCTCCGTCGGCCGGATTTGTATCGGGGCTTGGGCGGCAATCAGTTCCGCCATTTTTGCATGACACCGCAATGACGACGTGGTTGCCGGTAATTTTAAATCTGAAATAGAAAAACTTGGCTCCTGCAGTTCACAACGGAACTTACCGGTCAAATACGCTTCGGCCAGTTTTTTAGTTTCGGCAGAGAGGCGTTTGGGCGGCTCCTTTGCCAAAGGATTTAAATTCAGTGTCATAGTGCGGTTCCTTTAGTTTCTGCACCGGGTTACGGGTTACGCACTACTATATAATAAAAAACCAACTTTTCAAACGATTTATGCGATTTTATTCAACTCTTTGGCTGTTTTCTGGTAAGGCGGCTAATTTCTTGCTGTAATTAAAGATTTCTTCGGTCAATTTTTTATCAAAGAGCCATTCAATCTTTACTTCGCTGTTATTTGAACTGGTGGTGAGTGCCGTGGCGATCCGACGGCCTAAAGCCATATTATTGCGCATTAAGGCCGGCAACATCGTGATGGCCAGCGTGCGCAGATTTACCGCCAGCTGTTGAGCGGTTTTCGGCGTGTCGCAGGGAATAGAACCGATGATTCTTACGCCATGCCCGTCATCGATGGCTTGGGCGGCCAACGTGATTTTCTCCAATCCGCCGAAAAACGGCGCCAATACCGTGATTTGACCGGGAATGGCGGTTACCATGGCAAAGGCGTCCGACGGCAAATCGGCAAACACTGGCGGCGTAGCGTCGGATTTTTCCGGCGGTGCAGTCAGCAACTTTTCACCTTGCGCCAAATTACCGATATACACAATATTGTCGGTTAAATAAATTACTGCCACTTGTATGCGGTTGCGCAATTTTTTATTTACCGCCTGAGGTGGAAAAATCGCCGCGGTATGGTCTTGAATATTCCGCCGCAAGAGTTTACACTTTGATGATTCTTCCAGAATTGTAAAAAAATCTTCCGGCGGCAGCGTGGTGTTTAGCAGTAACATTTGACTTTCCGCCGACATGGTGCGGTCGGTGGCGACCAAGGCCGAATCAAATTTATCCATTACGCCGGAAAAATCATACGCCCCGAAATTACGGGCTGAAATTAATTTGTTCAACTCTCCGGCCTGCTGTTCCAGATAGCTGTTATGGATAAGTCTGGTATTGGCATAGCCGGTCATTACGGCGTTTTCCGGCAGGTATTTAAATAGTTCGTCATTGGCTAACGTGGTGGCGGCGGTAACTAAAAACATTACGGCATTTAACCCGATTTTCATCATATCCTGCATAAAAAACTCCAATTCTATTTATTCTTTACCACCCTTCGGCTTCGTAATCAATTTCCAACGACTCGTCGGCCGATAAATTTTTTGCCAGAACGCCAATCAGCCGCCCGCATAGACCGTTTGAAAGTTCAATACTTAACTGCAGTTCTTTATTCTGCAGTTCAAACTGCGGCAACGCTAACAACTCTTTTTTTAACCCGGCATCACTGCCGAAGAACAAACCAATGCCCAGAAAAATAATATTCTGCAAACTTTTCTGCATCTTTTCCGGCGTACCGCCCCGCCAGTGCGAGACCAGTTTTACGGCCTCCGGCATTAAATAAATTTTTGCCTTTACACCGTTCAACCCACCCAGCAAACTACTACTGCCGGCGGCATCTTTTAACGGCGGAAACTCCAAATCACACCACGCCGCCAAATGTTTCTCCGGCGGGACATGCGGGAGTTTACGGGCGTAATCGGCATTACTCCACAACTTCTCCACTGCCGATTCTTCACCGCCCAACGCTAAATGCACATCTGGAAAAAACAATACTAATTTGTACGGCTTTATTTCAGACGGAACGTTACCGCTCATCTTATTAAGACAAATTTTATGTGGTTGTGTTCCATTTTCCACTATAAAATATTGGGTTTTCATAGTGGCCGTCCGGACTATTTTTTCGGCCATCGGCTCGGCAAAACGGATTACCACCACGGAATCTTCACTTTTTTCCCAATTTACCTGAAATTCGGCTCGTAACGGTATTTCGGTAAGTGGTATATCAAGGCGTTCCGCCTCCTGTTTCAGCGTATCCATTAATACAATATTACCGCTCCACACCGCATCAAACTGCTGATATAATGAACTGGAAAACAATACTGCCGTATCTACACCAACATAACTGCGGCTGTACCCTGCTAACGGATACCACCCCATTATGACCACTGTAAAAAAGATTACAGCTTTTGTGTAAATACGGCAGAACATAGTAACCGAATTTCTCCACACCGTTAAGCTCTTTAAAAACTTAACGGTGGTGTAGTCGACTATTTATTTTCTTCGGCCTGTTTTTCCATTTTATCACGTTCTTTCTTCGGCAGAACCACCTGCAGGTGCAGTTCACGCAACTGCTTGATGGTGGCCTCTGCCGGCGCATTCATCATTAAGTCCTGCGCCTGCTGATTGAACGGGAAGGCAATGATTTCACGAATATTCGGTTCGTCAGCCAATAACATTACGGTACGGTCTACGCCCGGAGCAATACCGCCGTGCGGCGGTGCGCCCAGTTTAAATGCATTGATCATGCCGCCGAACTTTTCGTCCACCGTACTGGTGGGATAACCGGCAATCTCAAACGCCTTATACATAACTTCCGGCAGGTGGTTACGAATCGCACCGCTGGAAAGTTCAATACCGTTACATACAATGTCATACTGATAAGCCAAAATATCCAGCGGATCTTTGTTTAACAGGGCATCCATTCCGCCCTGCGGCATGGAGAACGGGTTATGACTGAAAATAATCTGGTTGGTTTCTTCATCCAGTTCAAACATCGGGAAGTCCACAATCCAGCAGAACTTAAATACGTTAGGATCAATCAAATCCAACTGGCGGCCGAGTTCCGGAATTACCGCCCCGCCCAATTTCTGCACGGCGGCCTCTTTGTCGGCCAAAAAGAACAGCGCATCGCCGTCCTGCACGTTGCCGGCGGCCTTTAAGCCGTCCAGAATTTCCGGAGTAAGGAACTTGGCAATCGGGCTTTTTACTTCATTTTGAGTCCAGATAATATAACCCATGCCCTTGGCACCGTTGGCCTGGGCAAACTTAATCATGTCGTCAAAGAACTTACGCGGTTTACCGGCTACCTGCGGCGCCTTCATCGCCCGCACCACGCCGCCGTTGGCCACTACCGAGGCAAAGGCCGAGAAGCCGCAACCGGCAAATAAACTGCTGACATCAATCATTTCAATCGGGTTGCGCAAGTCCGGCTTGTCGGACCCGAAACGACGCATGGATTCACGGTACGGAATCCGCGGGAACGGCGCTTCAGTAAATTTCTTAGTGCTGAATTTATTGAAGATATGCATGAACAAGCCTTCAATAACCGCAAAAATTTCGTCCTGTTCCACAAAGCTCATTTCCACATCCAGCTGATAAAATTCACCCGGCGAACGGTCGGCACGGGCGTCTTCATCACGGAAGCAGGGGGCAACTTGGAAATATTTGTCAAACCCGGCCACCATCAGCAACTGTTTAAACTGCTGCGGAGCCTGCGGCAATGCATAGAATTTGCCCGGATGTAAACGGCTGGGTACCAAATAGTCACGCGCGCCTTCCGGACTGCTGGCCGTTAAAATCGGCGTCTGGAATTCATTAAATCCAATGCCGGTCATATATGCACGCATGGCCGAGATTACCTGACTGCGCAATAAGATATTTTTATGCAAGCGTTCACGGCGCAAGTCCAAAAAGCGGTAATGCAGACGCAAGGCTTCCGGGGCATTGTCATCTTTGGCAATCTGGAAGGGGATGACATCGGCTTCGCCCAGAATTTCCATGGTTTCGGCTACTACTTCAATTTCGCCGGTAGTCAAACGGGGATTAACTGTTGATTCGGCACGAGCCACCACTTTACCCTCAAACGCCACCACGGTTTCCACCCGCCAGCGGTCGAGTTCCTGATAAAATTCCCGTTCCGGGTCAATAACAATCTGCGTCATGCCGTAATGGTCACGCAAGTCGATAAAGATTACGCCGCCGTGGTCACGCACGCTGTGAATCCAACCGGCCAATTTTACGGTTTTGCCCACATCACTCTTGCGCAATTCATTGCAAGTATTAGTTCTGTAAATGCTCATTGTATTTTGATACCTTATTTCATGGTTTAAAAAATCTATACAACAAAACAATAAATTAGCACTTTAATTGCATTTTTCAACATTTTTTTAGATTTTTTCCGCTCTTTTAGGTATCAGCAGGTGGCTAAAACCGCAAAAATGGTGTATTTTAATGCAATAAGCAAGGTTTTTCAGGAGTTTTTTTATGGACAAAATTTTTATTCGTGATTTACAGATACCCACCATTATCGGTACTTTGGAATTTGAACGGCATAAAGTGCGTAACTTAGTTGTAAATGTCGAACTTGCCACCAGCACGATGGCGGCGGGGCAAAGTGATGATTTAACCAAGTCGGTGGATTATCAGGAGCTGGCCGGTAAACTGTTGCAGTTAGGTAAAACGAGTCAGTTTTTATTGATTGAACGCTTTGCCGAACGTGCGGCGGAAATTTGTTTGGAAAATCCTATGGTTAAAGAGGTTAAACTTACTGTGGATAAGCCCGGCGCTTTGCCGGAGTCCCGCAGTGTGGCGGTGGAGATTGTCCGCCGCCGCCACACAGTGTAATATTTTTATGCTTCAAATAGTGTGCCGGATAGATAGCGTTCGCCGGAGTCCGGCAGCAGCACCACAATTATTTTTCCGGCAAATTCCGGCTGTTCAGCTATTTGCAATGCCGCATATAATGCCGCTCCGCCGGAGATGCCCATTAAGATGCCCTCTTCTTTGGCGGCTCGCCGGGCAATCTCAAACGCCTGGTCGCCAGATACCGGGATTACTTTATCCAAAATTTTGGCGTTTAATACTTTAGGTACAAAGTTCGCCCCGATGCCCTGCAAAGGATGCGGCCCTGCCTGACCTTTGGTCAACAGTGGCGAAGCGGCCGGTTCCACCCCGTAAATTTTAATTGCCGGATTATGTTCCTTTAACGCCTCGCCCACGCCGGTAATGGTGCCGCCGGTGCCGATTCCGGCTACAAATGCGGCCACTTTGCCATCGGTATCCTGTAAGATTTCCATGGCGGTGGTGGTGCGGTGGATGGCCGGATTCGCCGGATTTTCAAACTGCTGCGGCATAAATGCGCCGGGATTTTCGGCCACGATTTTATTGGCGGCGTCAATCGCCCCCTTCATGCCGTCCGCCCCCGGCGTCAAAACAATTTGAGCCCCGTAAGCGGCCAAGAGTTTCCGGCGTTCAATGCTCATGGTTTCCGGCATGGTCAGAATCAGTTGATAGCCTTTTACGGCGGCGGCCAACGCCAGACCGATGCCGGTGTTGCCGCTGGTGGGTTCCACAATCAGGCCGCCGGGCGAGAGCAAACCACGGTCTTCGGCCTCGGCAATCATGGCCATGCCCACCCGGTCTTTTACACTGCCGCCGGGATTGCGGGACTCCACTTTTACCGTTACGATGGCGGCCGTTTTATTCAGTTTATTGATTCTCACTAACGGCGTATTGCCGGATAGCGCCAGCATGTTTTCTGCAATATTCATCATTTCACCATTGCTTCATTTAGGTTGATAATGCGGCGAATCGCCGCGAATGTTCCAATTGATCTCTTCACCGATGGCCTGTAATGCGGCGGTCAGCTTGTCCCGGCTTTGAGCCGAATTCTCATTTATAGCGGGTTTGCGGGCGTAAAGCTGATAGTTTTTACGGTATTCCGTATCGGTAACATTGGGCATAATTACGTTTGCGCCGGCTAAAATACCCAGCTCCCGGCCATTGTTTTGCAACGCCTGCAGTGCGGTGGTGCTGGCAATATTTACATTATGCAGGAACAGCCGGGTTACGGCAATCATGTTCAGCCCGGCATGGAGCTGATGCTGTAAATACTCCGGCGTCAACGCCATGTCTTTACCCAGCGGCGTATCTTTATGCGGCAGATACGGCCCCATGCCAATCATGTCCAAATCCATATCCCGGAAGAACTGCAAGTCATAAATCAGGTGTTGCGTAGTTTGGCCGGGCAGACCAATCATTACGCCGCTGCCGGTCTGATAATCCAGTTTTTTCAACATCGTTAAGCACTCTTTGCGGCGTTGCCACGAATGGTCGGCGGGGTGAAGCGCGGCATAAAATTCCGGTGAAGAACTCTCGATGCGCAATAAATAGCGGTGCGCTCCGGCGGCCCGCCACCGGGCAAAAGTCTCGTAACTCTGTTCCCCCAGCGACAAGGTGATACCCAGTTCGCCGTTACACATGGCGGTAATTTGCGTCAATAAATTTTCCACAAAATCCGTATGTGCCGGAGACTCAATTTCGCCGCCTTGCAGCACTATCGAGCCATAGTGTTGTTGCCACGCCCATTTTGCCATACGGAGAATCGCCTCCGGCGGGAGTTGAAAACGCTCCACATTGGAGTTGCCCCGCCGGATGCCGCAGTAGAAACAGTTTTTACTGCAGATGTTGCTCATTTCAATCAGGCCGCGCAGACTGACCCGGTTGCCGATATAGCGCAGTTTCAGCTGATAGGCCGCCTGATAGAGTTTTTGGCACGCTTCCGGCGTGTTCAATTCCAATAAAAACGCCAATTCATCTGCATTTAAATTGCCGGGTTTTTGGGCGGCTTTCTGTAATACGCTGTCTATATCCATAAATAATAATCTCCTTCTAACGTTACAATACTACGGATTCGTGGTAAAATCAATTGTGTTATACTTGAAAAATACTGAATTTGGTATATTTTAATGTTTTAAAATATTTTTAAATAAAACCGGGAGGCAAAGTAAAAGATGAATGTAAATTATAACGGTAAAAACATCAGTATGCCTGTCGGTAGCAGTCTGCGGGATTTGCTGACCCTCAATTCAACGGCAGTAAAAGGCGTACTGGTGGAGTTTAATGACGAGATTTTAGATGTTGACGCCGATTATGCGCAGTTTATCCTACACGAAAATGACCAGGTCAACGCTTTTCGCATTGTGGCCGGAGGCTGAACATAAAATGAGTGCAAATCTATTTGCCGATGCCGAACAGTTAAAAATACTATCCACGGTAAAAATCGGCATTGCCGGCGCCGGCGGCTTAGGCTCTAATTGTGCGGCGCATTTAGTCCGCAGTGGAGTAGCCCACTTAAAGATTGTTGATTTTGATGTGGTAAGTGCCGGTAACTTAAACCGCCAGTTCTTTTTTGCCGCTCAAATCGGCCAACCTAAAGTAACGGCGTTGCGGGAGAATCTGCTGGCGATTGAACCGCAAACGGATATCGAGTTGGTTCAAGACCGCTTGACGGCCGAAAACACCGCCGGAATTTTTAAAGATTGTGCGGTGGTGGTGGAGGCAGTGGATAAAGCAGACGTTAAACAGATGTTGATTCGGACTCTGCTTGCCAATGGTAAAAACGTGGTGGCCGCCAGCGGAATTGGCGGCATAGGAAAAAGTAATTTAATGCGGGTAACACGCCTCAATTCAAAATTAGTGGTGGCTGGCGACGGCGAAACCGAAGTGGATAATGTAACGTGTTTTCCATGGTCGCCCCGGGTCGGGATAGCCTCGGCAATGCAGGCAAATTGTGTGTTATCGATAATTTTAGGAGTGGAAATATGAAAATTAATCCGGCGATTGAAACTGCTTATAAAGTGTTGGACGGCGGCGTGTTGACGGAAGCGGAAGCGTTGGCATTGTTAGACGGGGTTCACGGTTGTGATGTGTTGGACCTGGTCTCGCTGGCTAACAAAGTGCGGGATAAGTTTGCCCCCAAAATCGTGGCGTGTTCCATTATCAATGCCAAGAGCGGCGTTTGCAGTCAGGGGTGCAAGTTTTGTGCGCAGTCCGGGCGGCATCATACCGGGATTGAGACCTACGGTTTGCTGGATAAAGATGAAGTTTTGGCCGCCGCCAGAGAAGTTTATCAGCACGGCGTCCGCACTTACGGTATTGTTACCAGCGGCTGGGGCTATAAAGAGGCCAATGCGGAGTTTTGCCATATTCTGGATATTATGGATGCATTATATGCCGAAATGCCGGACTTGAAACTGTGCGTGTCGATCGGCATTTTATCGGAAGCATGTGCCAAATTGCTGGCGGAACATCACGCTTACCGCTATAATATGAATTTACAGACCAACCCGGAACGCTATGCCGATTTAATTACCGATACGCACTCCATAGAAGATAAGATTCAAACCATTAAATATTTACAGAAGTACGGCGTAACTAACTGCACCGGCGGAATTTTTGGTTTGGGCGAAAGTAATCTGGATCGGGTAAAGATGGCGTTTGCCATTCGGGAGCTGAATGTAGAGGGGATTCCGTTAAACGTATTGTTGCCGATTAAAGGTACGGCGTTGCAGGACTTGCCGCTGATGTCTCCGGCGGAAGTGGCCAAGGCGTTTGCCATGTTCCGACTGGTTAATCCCGATAAAATGATTAAGTTTGCCGCCGGGCGGGAAACCACGATGAAGGATTTTCAAGGTTTGCTGATGCTCGCCGGCATGAATGCGGTGATTACCGGCGGATATTTGACCACCCGCGGCCGCAGTATTGAAGAAGATAAAGTATTTTTAAATCGTCTCGGCGATTTTAACTGTTCCGAAAATGCGAAGGATTAAGCGAAAATGAAAGATTTGATTATTGGCGGAAAGAAACTTAACAGCCGTTTCTTTCTTGGTACCGGCAAGTTTGCGTCTAAACAGGATTTAGCTAAGGCGTTGGCGGCGTCCGGCACCGAACTTATCACTACGGCTCTGACCAGAGTAGACTTGGCACATGCCGCCGATGATGATATTTTGAGCGTTATCGACCGCAATAAAATTGAAGTGATGCTGAACACCTCCGGCGCCCGTAATGCGGCCGAAGCGGTTAGAATCGGCAAGCTGGGCAAGGCCGCCGGTTATAACTGGATTAAATTGGAAGTTCACCCCGACGCTCACTATTTACTGCCCGACCCGGTGGAAACGCTGATCGCCGCCGAAGAACTGGTGAAGATGGGCATGATTGTTCTGCCTTATATTAATGCCGACCCGGTGTTGGCTAAGCGTTTACAGGATATCGGCGTTCATGCCGTAATGCCGCTGGGGGCGCCGATTGGCTCCAATCAGGGGATTCAAACCGAAGCCATGCTGCGGATTATTATTGAACAAGCCAATGTGCCGGTGGTGGTGGATGCCGGTATCGGGTTGCCGTCTCATGCGGCCAAAGCGATTGAGCTGGGCGCCGATGCCGTGCTGATCAATACGGCGGTGGCGGCGGCGGAAAATCCGGAACAGATGGCGTTAGCGTTCAAATTGGCGATTCAAGCGGCGGAAATCGGCGTAAATGCGGTTCCTCCGGCGGCGGTTTCCGGCGCATCTGCCACCAGTCCGTTAAATACATTTGACATTTTTAAATAGAAAGCGGAGTTGCATTATGTTCCCCAAATTAAAATTTACCGAGGTGCAAATCCGGGATTTTTACGCATCGGTAACGCCGGAAATGGTAAGTGCGGCGTTAAAGAAAGAGCGTAAAGATTATTTTGACTTATTAACGCTGTTGAGTCCGGCGGCGGAGAAATTTATGCCGGAAATGCGGCAGGCGGCCACCATTTGCCGGCGTCAATATTACGGCAAAACCGTTACGGTGTATGCTCCGCTGTATATTTCCAACACCTGTATCAACGGCTGTAAGTATTGCGATTTTAACGCCATGCATAAGGCGGAACGCAAGGTGTTGACGTTAGATGAAATGCGGCAGGAAACCGATGCGATTCACGCTAACGGTATCGACTCGTTACTGATTGTGGCCGGCGAAGACCCCAAGCGGATGAGCGTGGACTATTTATGTGAAGTCGGTAAATTGTTGCGGGAAAAATTCAACTATCTGTCGCTGGAAGTTGCCCCGCAGGACGAAGACGGCTACAAACGGCTGTTTGAAGCCGGCTATGAAGGCTTGACTCTGTTTCAGGAAACCTATAATCAGGATTTATATAAAGAACTGCATCCGTTCGGGCCGAAAAGTGTGTACGAATATCGGGTTTGGTCGCAGTTGCGGGCCGGTAAAGCCGGAATGCGGACACTGGGCATGGCGTTTTTACTGGGGCTGGACGAATGGCGGATGGAGGCGGCCAGCTTAGGGGCTCATGCCATATATCTATTAAAGGAGTGCTGGCAGAGCAAAGTGCAGTTTGCCTTTCCGCGCATTACGCCGACCAGCGGCAGTTTTCAACCTGCCCATCCGGTTAATGAGGAAGAGTTGGAACAGATGATGTTGGCGTTCCGGATTGTATTCCCGGAATGCGGCGTAACGGTTTCTACTCGTGAACGGCCGGAGTTCCGGGACCATATTGTGCAGTGCTGCGCCGATAATATGAGTGCCGGATCACGGGTTACTCCCGGCGGCTATGCGATTCTGGCCGATAAAGACGTTAGCCAGTTCACCTTAATGGACTCCCGCAGTGTGGCTGAAGTGGAAAAAGCCATTCGGGATAACGGTCAGGAAGTGGTAACCAAATATTGGGATACCGGTTTGTAAGAAATAGTATTTTAGTCGATAATGCAAAATCGGCTATATAGTTAATAATTAAAATGTTAAATTTTTAAAGTTACATAAATGAATGCAAGGTTTTCAGCGTAGAACTATGTTTTATGCCTAATCGCTCCGGCATTAACCATGCCTCCGCTGGAAGCCTCCGGTGCTTTTTGCATTATCGATTAGTTTAAGCCGGCGGCTTTTTTGTAATTGGCACTGCTATACGTTTTTCAGTATGGAGGCTAAAACCGATTTGGACACTTGGTCGGGGCCGGTTTCTCTTAACGCAATAAATGACTTGCCACTTTTTTTGCAGACGCCTTTAATAATGCTCATGGCATTATGGGAATTGACTCTGGTAAGATACACTACGATATCGGCGACTTCGGTGGCCGAGCGTAAACGTTCGGCACCGCCGCCGGCACAACAACCGGTGTGAAAATAGAACTTTTTTACTCCTAACGACTTAAAGGCATGGCGATATTGATGTTCCAAACGGTCAAGCCCGCCCACTAACGCTACTTTTAAGTTATTTAAACAGCAGTGGCCGGAGGATTGCTGCTTTTGGCAGTTTTGAGCTTGAAACGGACAGGAGGCCTCTAAATCTATCATAATGATTTTTTAGTTTTCCGGCATATTATCCGCCACCCCTAACCGTCGGCAATGCCGGGGTTTTAATATTTTGACCGATTTTTTATGGTTCATAGCGCAAACTCCCGGTTAGAAGTGTATTTATTCAGCAGGTCAAAGTAAGTTTGCAGATCATCGCACATATCCAGTAAGTGCTGGGCAATTTGCTCGGCTTTGCGATACGTATTCATGCAATGCACGGATTCTTTGGCATCGCCGAAAACCGCCCATAAGCCTTTATGAACCGGCGTGCGGGGCAGATTGTTGATGAAGCCCACCACGTCTTTGGCCGGATAACCGATAAAAACCCCCACCTCATGCGGAAGCGGATTTTGCTTAAAACGCTCCTGCAATTTAGCCAGCAAACATCGGTAGTCGCCGGTGATATTGTAACCGCAATCCGCCAATACTGCAAGTTTGGCCGGATTAGTTAAGGTTTTTTGCATATTTCCGGCATGGAAAAATAATATCAATGAGCTGTTGTGATCAACTTTCAATTCAATAAAATCCAGCTTCATAATACTGAGAATGTCGTGTTTATATAAGCAAAACTGAAATCCTTCGGGGTTTTTACTTTTATAACAGTGCTGAATCCGCAGTAACTCGCCGGGCTTAATGCCGCTGCGCACGGCGGCGGTTTTTAACAGTAAAAAACGCAATAACTCTTTACGGTGCACCTCATTGATTGCCGGGTATATCATTTTTAATTAGTCCTATCTAAGTTATTTGTTAAAAAAATATTCCGCTGTATATTATCACCTAAATAATATAAACCATGATTTTATATTTG
>CAZEHZ010000019.1:0-21728 GCA_964512385.1 uncultured Victivallaceae bacterium
CGGCAACGTCATTTCGGCGGCAAAATCGCCCACCCGTTGCGAAACATCGCCGCTGACAATAATATTATCATATTTTCCCATTACCATTTATCTCTTTCATAGTTATATATTTAAAACCGCCTCGCCATTACCGTGTTCCGCCAGCACCTCTGCCACCAAATGCAGAGAACCGCTAACTAAGACTGTATTTCCGGCAGTCAGTTCATTTTGTACCGCCTGCGCCGCACTTATTGCCACGGCGGCCGGCAAATCACTGATATTTTTTAAAGTCTCCTGTAACGCCTCCGGCTTATGGCAGAGCCGAAACTCCTCCTTAATCGGCACAAATATCATTTTGTCCGCCACCGAACTTAAAATCTGTAACTCCAAAGTGGCGTCTTTATCGGCAAACGCCCCGAAAATCACCGTAATACGCTGTTCGCCAAACAACTCTTTTACGGCCTGCACCAAAGCCTCTGCGCCATCCGGATTATGACCGCCATCCACCCACAAATACGGACGCACAATCTGTACCCGTCCCGGCCACGTGGTCTTCTCCACACTTTCCAGCATTGTTTTTAACGGCAAACCGTACTTACCGCTTAAGTAAGTTAAAACCTCCGCCGCCAGCATAAAATTCCGCCGCTGCATTGCTCCGGGCAACGGCACATTCACCGTAACTCCCGCATATTCAGTTTGCTGTTGCAGAGTACCGGAGTCTTGAGCATACAGACAATGCCATTTTAAATTTTGTTCATTCTCCGCCTTCCGGCACACCGACTGTAACTCATCGGCACGTTTCCGAATCACCTGTTCCGCTTCCGGCGGAATATTGCTCCCAATCATAACCGGCACCCCGGCTTTGATAATTCCGGCTTTTTCAGCGGCAATTTTTGCCAAAGTATCGCCTAAATATTTAGTGTGGTCCAGCGCAATATTGGTAATTACCGAAACAACCGGAGTAACTACGTTAGTAGCGTCCAATCGCCCGCCCATGCCGGTTTCCCACACCGCAAAATCCACTTTTTGGTCAATAAACCACGCCAACGCCAACGCCGTAGTAAGTTCAAAAAAGGTAGCATGCCCGCCCTCCTGCCGTAATAACTCCACGGCCTGAGAGATGCGTTCAATATATCGGGCAAAATCATCCTCACTTATCGCCCGCCCGTTAATACGGAACCGTTCCCGGACTGAAATCAGATGCGGTGAAGTATAAAACCCCACCTTGCACCCCGCCCCCTGCAGAGCCTGCTGCAGCATTGCGCCGCACGAGCCTTTACCGTTGGTTCCGGCCAAGTGAATAAATTTGATACTCCGCCAGTCCAACCCGGCCAATTCAAACAACCTTGCAGGCTGTTCCAGCCCCAATTTGATGCCGAACATAGACAAGTTGTCTAAATATTCAACTGCGCTTGCAAAGTTCATGTTAAAATTTAACTGCTCCGGGCGACCAGCTTGGCATGGTCAATTTATTATTGGTCTGTAACAGCAACCGGGATGCACCATCCGTAGCATCAACAATATACAGCGAAGTTTTGCCCCCCACGGTACGAGCGCAAACAATGTGCCGGCCATCCGGTGCCCAGCTGGGGGATTCCCATTCACCGGCATCACTGCTGATTATCTGCGGTTCATTGTCGCCGTTCATATCCAGCACAGCCAGCTTGTAACTGCCGTTAACTTTAGCGGCATAAACAATCTGATTTTTCACGCTCCAGTCCGGCGTTGCGGCTTCTGACCCTAAGGTTTTAAGTCTGGTACGGGTTTTGGCCGCTAAATTTACTGTAAACAAACGTGGAGTACGGCCGCCCTCATTGCTGACATAGCAAATGGTATCTCCGGCCGGATTCCAGCATGGCGATGCCTCCACACCGGAGCCTTTAGACAACCGGGTTTGTGATTTACCGCCGATATCCTGCACATACAACTCCACCACATTTTCAAAACTGCCCACAAAGGCCAGCCGCTTAAAGGCCGGATCAAACGCCGCCCCCACATTCAACCCCGGAAACGAGGTTAACCTGCGGGTGCCCAACGGTTTTAAACGGGTTTCCAAAATATCCGTTGACGATTTATTGTATTTGGTATACCCGATACTGCGGGAGTGCGGCGCCCAGCTTGGCTCCACACAAAATGACCCGAAATCAGTAATCTGCTTAAGGTCGCCGCCGGCAATATCGCAAGTATAAATCTCACTTTTTCCCTTGGCAAGGGTAACGCAAAACGCAATGCGGCTCTGGCACAACTCTTTTACATTCTCCTTACGGATAAGCTGTTGCAACACACTGTCCACCACCTTCTGAGCTCCTTCACGGGGATTGGAGAAACTCACCCGTTCGGCATACAGTTTTGTTTCGCCGGAATATATCACAAAATCACAAGTTGTACTGTTTGCCGCTCCACGCAGCATATAGTCTGCACCGGAAGCCTGCGGCTTTAACCAGCCGGAAGCTCTAATAAAAATCGGTATTAATGCATTCAATTCATCATTACCGCTGATTCCGGTAAAATTAATTGTAGCATCGCCGGACTCTCCGGCCGCCGATTTAATAATAATGACAGGAGGTGCAGAATCGGCCTGCACGCTGTTCCATGCACCAAATGCCGCAACCGCCGCCAAGCCGACCAATAATTTTTTGATAAAATTCTTCATTTTTCCCCTTTACTCAAAATTCACTTGTTTCGATGATCAATTACCCGCCGGGCTTTGCCCTCACTGCGCTGAATCGTCTGCGGAGCCACCAGCTTCACCACCACACGCAAACCGATTAAATTAGAAATTGCGGTACTGATGCGTTTCTTTAACGCCTCCAGTTCACGCACCCGATCCGAAAATAATTCGCCGGTAATTTCCACATTCACCTCAATATTGTCCATTCCGTTTTCCGTATACAGCACAATATTATAATGCGGCAAAGTACCATCCACCGACAATAACGCCGTTTCGATCTGCGACGGGAACACATTTATCCCGCGAATAATAAACATATCATCACTGCGGCTGGAAATCCGGTTAATCCGCCGAATCGTCCGCCCGCATTCGCACTGTTCGGCAATAATGCTGGTCAAATCACGAGTCCGATACCGAATCATCGGCAACGCCTCTTTGGTCAACGTAGTAAATACCAGTTCACCCACCTCGCCGTCCGGCAGCACTTCCAGAGTATCCGGGTCAATAATTTCCGGATAAAAATGGTCTTCAAACACATGCAGTCCGTTTTGTGCAGAACATTCAATCGCCACACCGGGGCCGATGATTTCCGACAAACCGTAAATATCATAGGCCTTAATTCCGCCTAACTCTTCAATACGCTTACGCATTTCTCCGGTCCACGGCTCCGCCCCGAAAATACCGGCCCGAATCGGCATTTTCCGCAAATCAAGTCCTTGCTCCAGCGCCGTTTCCGCCAAATGACAAAAATAACTTGGCGTACAGCAGATGGCCGTAACGTTAAAATCTTTCATCACCATAATCTGTCGTTGCGTATTCCCCACGCTGGCCGGCACCACGGTTGCGCCTAACGCCTCTACGCCGCCATGCGCCCCCAAGCCGCCGGTAAACAGTCCATAGCCGTAGGAGACCTGCACAATATCCTGTGCGGTCAGGCCGCAACTCATCAATGCCCGTTTCATCACCTCGCCCCAAACCTCCAAATCGTGTTGAGTATACCCCACCACAATTGGTTTTCCGGTAGTCCCGCTGGAGGCGTGCAGACGAACAACATTGCTCATCGGTTCAGCAAACAGCCCGTAAGGATAATTTTCGCGCAAGTCGGCTTTAATGGTAAACGGCAGTCTGGCAATATCCGCCAGCGACTTAATATCCGCCGGTTTTAAATTTACCGCATCCATCTTGGCCTGATACGACGGAACCCGTTCATAAGCTCTTTTTACCGTAGCTTGCAAGCGTTTCAGTTGAATTTCAGCTAAATCATTACGCGGCATATAGTCTGCGGCATTCGCCGGACTCGAACACGATTTACCATCACACATATTTCAAAAATTTCCTTATAACATTTATAGATTAGTCTAGTTAGTTAATATAGTTTATAAGAGCAAATCTTCAAGTCATTTTCCACCATACAGCGCACTTTTTTCAGACTTTTTTCCCATGGTCAAAACTTCCGTATTCCAAAAAATGACAAGTCTGATAAAATATCTGGGGATTAAACATCATAAACGAGTGTCCACAAGGCATTTCCAGCTCATCCACCTGCCCCGGCACCTGAGCCGACTCTTTTGCCACATAGCGGTCATACCGGCCGGTAATCACGCCTACTTCACAAAATTTTTCCGGCCATGGCAACCCGTGTATCGGGGAGTCCGGTGCATTGCTCAACCCCTTGAGCGGCTTGATAAAAGTTTGGCTTAAACGCGGCATGAAATCCGAATAAAATTTAGCTACTTCAGACCCCCGGTGCGGCGGCGCCAGCATCACCACCCGGTGCAAACGTTCAAACGCAAACGGCCAATTCTGCATGTTGCTGAATGCGATCCGGGCCAATATACCACCCATGCTGTGGGTAATCAAACTAATCCGGCAATCACCGTATTTGATGGCCAGATTATGCAAAAAATCCTTGAATTTTCCGGCATGAGCCCAATAGTCGCCCTGCGTAGTCCGGTAATCATACACCGCCACCTGGTACCCATGCTGTGCCAAATACTCCGCAAAATTGACCATAACCGCACCGGAGTGAAACAATCCATGCACCAGCACCGCCACCTCCTGCCGGGGCTTTGTCGTTGGCGAAAAATAATTAATCGTTTCGCCCAAAACAATTTGCCGGCACACGCATTTTAAAGCCGGAATTTGACTAAAATTATGCAGTAAGCGATATTTTTTTGCCCGTTCCAAATAATTTTTTTTCATATTTCTCCTGCAACTATATCAATATTTTCAATGTCAATATAACCGTGCTTTATATATTTTCAACCGCAAAAAGGAGAATTTATTATGTTAAAATTGTATGGTTGGCGGATTTGTCCGCATTGTCACAAAGCCGTCGCCTGGTTACAAGACCACGGCGTGCCGTTTCAGTATTTGGAAATCGAAGAACAATCGCCGGAAATTATTGAAAAAGTAATTCAAGTCAACGGCGGCGACGACTGGGTAGTGCCGACGCTGGAATATAACGGCAAATGGCACCCCGGCCAGGCATTTAATGCCGCCGATTTTGCCGCCGTATTGCGAAACTGGGACTTGATTCCGTAAAAAACTGTAAATCAGGCGATAACGCAAAGGTGATTTTTGTTGTATGCCAAGCGGCAGGCAGCTTTTTTGTACTTTAGTACATAAGCGGCACGTCAACGCAGGAGGCAGCAAAAATCACCGTATGCTTTCAGCTTAATATTTGGCCGGAATCGCCGGAGCCGGAACCCGGTGGTTCCAATACTTTTTCAACACGTCCGAAACTCCGCGCCTCATAATGTCATTCGCCGGGCGAGCCACACTTTTGTATGAAAATATTGCCGCACCATGAATATTACTTCGGCCGGAATTATAACGCAACTGCGCCGCAATTTCATCTGGATTCTGCCACATTTCATTACTGCCGCCCATCTGATATGCCCCCAGCCCGATATACAGTCGCACATTAGTACCACGCACCTGCTCCGCCCACCAGTCGGCCAACGCCGCATACGGAGCCACATCACGGCCAAACGGCCAATACAACTGCGGCACGATATAATCAATCCACTCCTGCTTTACCCAGCGGCGGGTATCGGCGTATTGGCGGTAATATGACTGACTGCCCGCCGTAAGCGAGCCGGCCGGATTAGTGGATTTATTGGCCCAAATTCCAAACGGACTGATGCCGAACTGCACTTTTCGCTTATAGGTTTTATTGTGTGAATCAATCGTTTTCCGCAGTTGATAAATCAGCGTATTCACATTATCCCGCCGCCAGTTCTCTATCCCGCGTGCCGGTTGCCGGTTATACTTTTTATACGTAGCGGCGTCAACATTCTTAATTTCGGTATACGGATAAAAATAATCGTCAAAATGGATGGCGTCCACCGGATATTTCTGCATGATTTCTTTTACCGTATTAAGGACAAAATTAATCACCGCCGGTTCACCGGGATTCAATATCAACTGGTATTTATTGTCCGCCAATGGTATTTCCAGCACTAAATCCGGCCTTTTACGGGCAAAATTACCCGGAGCTAACGTGTTTAGATACTGCTGTTTACGCAAAGGCGTAGAATTTACCACCCGATAAGGATTCAACCAGGCATGAAACTCCAAGCCCCGCACATGCGCTTCAGAAATCATAAAGCTCAACGGGTCAAAGTCACCAATCCCCTGCCCCTCCTTGCCGGTAAGCCAGCGCGACCACGGATTTAACCGGGACGGATAAAACGCATCATTCATGGGCCGAATCTGGAAAATCACCGCATTAAAGTTTAACTTCTGCAAGTTATTCACTACCTGAATATACTCATTCTTAAACGTACCGGCACTGGTATGTTTGCCAAAGTCAATGTTCTCCACCGTGGCCACCCATGCGCCCCGAAACTCCTGTTTTTTGGGCAAATATGTTACCGGAACCTTTACTGCGCCGGCTTGCTGTTTGCCGCCGTAAGCAATGGGTTCGCCGCTTTTGTAATCCCGCAATACGGCGGTATCCACGGCGTTGACATTTAAAAGCGCCCAGCCTGCCATCAGCAGTAACCCGCACCATTTTCGGATTGTAATCATTTTCTGCTCCTTTACCCACGCTAATCCAGCCAACCATATAAAATCGGCTAAATCACTAATAATTAAATTGTTAAAACAATAAAACCGTATAAATACAATATCATGAACGTAAAACTATGTTTTATGCCTTATCGCTCCGGCATATACACGCCTACGCTGGAAGCCACCGGTGTTTTTTATTGCATATTTCGCCGACTACGCCGTTCATGTCTTGCCGCTTCGTCTATAACCAAAATCACCTTTTGCATAATCAACAAACTTAGTCTAATGGAAAAAGTGATACCATTTCTGTGCTTTTGCCACCACTCTGAACGGATCCTGATTTTGCAATAATTGTCTGGCGTTTTCTTCAAACAATAACTCCGCAACCGGTTTGCCATACTTTTTTGTGATAATCTCACGAGCCGCCGACAAATAAAATCCCCGTTGTTTACCATGCGCATCCGACCCGATATAATGGGCAAATCCGGCCTCAATAATCTTAAACGCCATTTTCTGCGCCCCGGTACCGTGTGCACCCACCACGCTGGACGCATTCAGTTGAAACACGCAATCGATTTCCGCCAAACGCTTTACCGACTTTAAATCACGTTCCATAAACAAGCGTTCAGGATGGGCGATAATAATCCGGTACTTATCACGTTGTACGCTGTCCAATACATTTTCGCAACTCATTTCCAAAAACGGCTGGCGCATATCAATCAAGACAAAATTACTGTTGCCCAGCGTAATCAGCGGCCGGGTATCCACCAAATGCACATAATCAATCTCGGAACCTTTAATTAAAGTTATCCCCCGTTCGGCCGCCAGCGGCTGTAAACGGTTAAACGTGTTCTCCAGCACCGCCGGAAGTGTTTTGCTGTAATGCGGCGTGGCAAACAAGGTAGTTATGCCGTCCGCCACGGCCATATTCAGCATATCGACTGAACGTTCAAAGCTCTTGGCTCCGTCATCCACGCCGCTTAAAATATGAGAATGAATATCTATCATATACCACTTATTCCGTAAAATCAAAAAGGCGCCGCCGAATCGGCAACGCCTGAAAATAATTAACTGTCCTTTTTATTCGGTTCATCCACATCCGGCTTGGAATATTCGCTATAGTCATTATAGCTGTAATATTTATAGCCGTATCCGTAGCCGTAACCACCGTATCCGTAACTGCTCCACGACTTTGGACTAAAGCGGTTTAAGATACAGCCGACAACCGGAATATCCAAACTGCGGAGCTGGCTGATGGCATGCGCCGCGTCATCCAAACGAGTTTTGGTGGCACTTACCACATACAAGATACCGTCCGACATTTTCCCGACAATGGCGGCATCAGAAATATTCAAACACGGCGGCGCATCCAGAATAATGTAATCATATTCGTTGCGCTTACTATCCAGCAACTGCTGGAACGCCGGCGACATCAACAATTCAGACGGATTCGGCGGCACCGGCCCGGAAGCCAATACATCCAAACTCAACCCCAGTACGTTGCGGTTAATTACAGTATCAAAATCGGCCTCGCCAACCAGAATATTAACCAAACCGGTATTTTTTTCCAGATTGAACACTTTATGCAGTGCCGGTTTACGCAAGTCGCAGTTAATCAACAGCACCCGTATGCCGGAACTGGCCACAATCGTTGCCACGTTAGAAGCAATAAAAGTTTTACCGTCTTTAGGCGAAGTTGAGGTCATAACAAACACTCTGGCGCCCTCTTTCCGGCCGATGGCGTACTGCAAATTGGTTCGCAGCAGGCGGAAACTTTCCGCCACGTCAAAACGCGGAGTTTTGCCGTCTACTTCAATCGTAACAATATTATTGGTTCGAGTCGAGCTGGAACGGGAGTTACTGATTTCTTCATTCAACTGGGTAATAGTACCCACCACCGGAACTTTCAAACAGTCGGTAACCATATCCGGCGTATCCACCGTACCCTGGAAGGTTTCTTTCAGGAAACACAACGCATAACAAGCACCGCCCCCAAGAATTATACCGATGATGGTATTCAGCAGTACCCGCGGACGGAACGGCGCTTTAGCATCTACGGCAACGTCCAAAACATTTACCTGATGCATACCGTATTTATCCCGCAGGAAATCCTGTAAAACTTCAGTCATAGCGTTAGCGCCGCGAGTTGCAATTTCACGATCCAGCGCCTGAGCTTCCAATTCAACAATCCGAGTCTGACGAACCAAAGTCGGTTTTACCGAAAATTGTGCATTCTTTAAATCTTCAAGCGTTAACGGTGCTTTTTCATCGCGGCTGAGCTGGTCAACCACCTGATTGGTTAAGTTGCGGCTGGACACCATTACATTAATATCATTAATCAACTGGTTGATTACCATAAAGTCCTGATAAGTGGCGCCCATATCCATAGAACTGGTGGTTTCGCCCGGCATTGCCCGCAAATCTTTGGAAGTCTCTTTAACAATTGTATTCGGCATTACGCACACGGAGGCAACAGACCGATACTTTTTCTTAAGTACGAATTTACTTATCCCAAACGTCAAAATTCCGGCGGCCAATGCTACACCCACAATCAGCCAGCAGTACTTTAAAAACACGCCAAGAATAAACCGAAAATCTACTGTTCTCTGCTCGTTCATTTCATATCCTTATACTAAATTTATCTATTTATATCTCATGCACAAATTTTACTATAGCAAACTCTTGCCTAAAAGCAAGCTGTTTTTATTCAATATATTCGCCGGCCAGACGCTGCAGATTATAAAAATCATTGCCCCAGCCCACTAAATTTCCGTTACGAAAAATCAACGGCATACACTCTTCCTCCGCCGCCAAACCGTCATACCACTTGGTATCAATATAGTAAAACCACACGTTACCGGTAGTATATATTTCATCGGTTAAAGGTTCGCCCATTACCGCCAAAACCTGGTCTTTGGTCATCCCGACCCGCAGTGATTTGGAATTTTCCAAATTACGCTGCCGTTCCTGAATCTGACAGCCGCTTATTAACAGCAATCCAGCCGCAAAAAACACGGCGAACAGTAGTCTTTTCATCAAACACCCCTTTATATTCAGTTATAATTCATTGATAATATACCATTATAGTTACTGTTTGCCAATATTTTTCATCAAAAAAACTACTAAAAACGTGATATTTCTTGATTTTCCAACCATTCAAGTGTATTGTATCAGCACAAATATAAGGAGTTTCAGGTTATGAAATATGTAATTAATCGTGCCCCGGAAGGCTTGCATTGCGCCATGCTGTTAAGTTCCGGTGCCTGGAGTGCGGCCAATGTGGCTGAAATCAAAAACTTCCGTCCGGAGACCGGGCCTCACCGTCCGGAAACCACTTTGCGTTTATTATATAATGAACAGGGAATTCTGGGACGATTTGAAGTTCAAGACCAATATGTGCGGTGTACGGCCAATCATTTTCAAGCTCCGGTATGTACCGACAGCTGTGTAGAGTTTTTTATTGAGCCGGCCGGCAACCAAGGCTATATAAACTTTGAATTCAGCGGTTCCGGCGCCCTGCTCTGTTCTCACATTACCGATCCGACCCGCACGCCGCAAGGCTTTGCGGCCTTTGAAATGCTTACCGAGTCCGATGCGGAGGGTATTCTTTCGGCCTCTACATTACCACATTATGTCGAAGAGATTCCGCAAAAAATCACTTGGGAGTTAGGTTTTTTCATTCCGTTTGCGGTATTTGAACGCCGTGGATTTGCCTTACCGCACTCCGGCTCAACGTGGCGTGGCAACTTCTACAAATGCGGCGACAAAACCCGTTATCCGCACTGGGCGACTTGGAATCCGGTAGATGAACTAAACTTCCACCTCCCCCGCTGTTATGCGCCGATTGAATTCAACTGATTAAGTTGCAACAAAAAATTCTGCTAATGTTTTTGTAATAATTCAATTTGACTGCAAATAGTTATCGGCAATTTATTAAAGGTTCGAAATTGCATTATTTATAATATTCCAATAATCTTCAGCTTTAATCTGTTATGGCAAAAAAATGACCCATCGTGGTCCGCTTACCCCATATAGAAGTAGTCGCGTGATGGGTTCCGTTGGAGATAATTTAACACCGCAACTCATAAAATGCAAATATGATATTATAACTTTTTAAATTTTTGTCAACCATGCCGAAAAAAAGTCATAACTCATTCCATTAAATGTTAATTTTCAACTCGTTAAGCAACTCCGGCAAACACGGCTTCAGCCAGTTGGCGGGATAGGAGTCCCACAAAGAGCTTTTCAGTTGCCGCAGAGCCAGCGTAGCGGAAATCCAACTGCATGTCCAACCGCTTTCCACACACCAGGCTCCCCAGCCGGAATCTGCCGCACTGCCGTAATAATCCCATAATTCCCAGTCAAAACCACGTAGCCAAGCCCCGTTTAAATAGGGCTGGTCGGTGGAATTTACCTGAATCCGGCAGATAAAATGACACAGACGTTCTTCAAGTTCCGCCGCATCGGAATCCGGACACGCCGCCGCCGCTTCATGCAGAGCCATCAGCATAAAATTCGCCGTGTAAAGCAAGTCGCAGGCCGGATCGCCGTTAGCCTGTATCAACGCCGCCTCGGTAGTGCCATAAGCCGCATTGCTTTGTGGCGACGGAAAATCGCCCATTTCCAAATCGCCCATTACTTCGGCCACGGCGCCGCATTTTTGCATTAAACTGCGCACATCGGCCAAAATTCGTTCCAACATCTGCCGATGCACCGCCGTATTCTCCGCCCGCACCAGCCACGCCACCGTCATCAGCAAACGGGCGACCTCCTGCGACTGGCCGTTAGTCCATTTTAACTTAGGATAAACCTCCATCAACCGGTTTACCGCCCGTTTTACCGGAATCATAAACTTGTCCCAGCCGGTCAACTTCCAGCCTAACAGTAAACCGGCCAGCATCGAGGCTTGGTAGTGCGGACTCAAATGCTCAAAATCCTCGTTCTGATAATATGCGGCGTCTTTGCCGTCGGCAAAGGATTCGGGATCGTCAAAACGAGGTTGGCGGAAGCCGCTTTTATTATTTAACTTCCAGCCGCCCAACAAATTACGCAATACGCCCTTATCCCACTTATGTTCATTCAAACAGGCGGCGGCCAGCATTGCGCCCATACAGCTTCTGGCATTGCCGGAGCAATAATAGGCCGGAGTATTTTCAAAAAACGTAAACTGCCCGTACATTGGTGATTCACGATCTGAACAGCAGTTACCCGCCATAAATAAATTATCCACAATTTTTGCGGTGCGGTCGGCGGATATTGGATTCTTATGCAAGGCAAAATCCAAGGCATAAACCATCGCCACCTCTCCGGTGCAGTCCGTGCGGGTAAGCTGACGGCGCAATTGACTGCCATCGGGGAAAATTTCGGCACAATAGCCCTCCGCCACCAGCAAGCCGGTATTGTGATAACTACCTAACATATAATGAGATAAAAAATCAATATTATTTGTAAAAGCCCGTTTTTCCAGCTCCGCCGTAATCGGAGTATCGGCGGAATATACGGGGCGCACCGTCATATCATAATCGATATTTTCCGCCGCACTTTCCGGGCTTAGAAAACCGACTAAAAACCGCAGAACCTTTAACCAGTCCGGTTGCGGAGTAAATCGTCCCCGGCGGAAATTCGAGAAACAGGTGTTGATAATCAAAACGTTACTGTATTGAGGGTGTTTGAATAGCAGCGGCGTAATTTCGTCCGGCAAACCGAATATGGCATTACGGTATCCGGCCACTTTTGCCGCCGCCAACAACGGCTTAAGCGTTGTTTTTACCGCCCGGCAAAACGCCGTATGCTGAACCATAATTGTTCCGCCGTTCAAGCCGCCAATTGCGTCCGGCATCGCCACCGTCCGCCGAAAACCGAAGCTCGCCGCCGCATCAAACTCAATGCCGTTTACGGTAGCTGGATACTCCAACAGCAGCCGCACTCCGGCCGCCGCCGCCTGTTGCCAAGCGTCTGGAATCACATTATCGCACGGATAACCGCCGGCCAATATTGCCACGGCATCGCCGTTTACAGCACTGGCCAAAGCCGATTCCACCTGCGTTAATTTAAAGAATATGCCGTTATCTTCCAACAACTTAACCAAGTCATTATCCCGCTCGCAACCTGTTACAAATAACATTTTAAGTAATATCCGATGTTCGTTAATTATTTACTGTGATTTTTCAATAATTCGGCCAAATGCTTTACATATTCCGCCGCCCCGCCGCGCTGATAGCCGGTTCTGGCCAGCTCCGTACCGTCGGCGGCGGCAATTATCACGGTGGGGAAACTTTCCACCAGGTATTCCCGTCTTACCGATTCGGCCCTTTGGCGCTCTTCGTTAAGTTGTGTATTGTTCATGGGGAAATCCAGCTTCAGCAGTACAAAATGCGTTTTTGCGTAATCGATAAACTCCTGTTTTTCAAAAACTTCCGCCTCCAGCCGAATACACCAGATGCACCAGTCGGAACCGCTGAACACGATTAAAATCGGTTTGTTTTCAAGCGTCGCCGTCTGCTTGGCGGCGTCCAAAGAAGTCAACCATAATTGTTTTTCCGCCATAATCCCCACTCTCCTGTTCATTGTAATTACCAAAGACTTGCTTGTCAGTTATGAGTTATCATATCACCATTTTAATCTTTTACAAATATTTTTTATCATTTAATAACGATTATCAATTTATAATAAATATGAAAGAATCTGTAAATAAAAATTGCATGATTCAATATTTGTGGTATTTTAATATGTTAAGCAATAATAATTCTAAGGAAAAGTATGGTTTCGGGGGCAGAAATTGAATAATTTTATAAAAATTCTAACCTATCTGTTTGTTATCTCCGGTGTTGTCCACTGGCTGATGGCAAATCCCAATCCGGATGGAACGGTGCAGATTTGGACTTGGATTCCGCTTATCGGGGCAACTTTTATTGCGTTGAATATCGGTTATTACTTCTGTATGCTGGCCACCAGTTTTCTGTTTTACCGCCCCGGCGTAAGAGTTTCGGATGCGGACCTGCCGACCTGCACGGTAATCATTCCGGCTTATAATGAGGGGCGTGATGTGGTAAAAACCATCCATAGCGCCTTAAACAGCGACTATCCTAAAGACAAACTGCGCATTATTGCCATTGACGACGGCAGTGCCGATAACACTTGGTATTGGATTAAGCAGTGCGCCGCCGCCGCCGCGCCGACCATTGTTACGGCGATTCAACATCCGAAAAACAGCGGCAAACGGCAGGGCATCGCCACCGGAGTAACAAATACCGATACAGAGATTGTCATTACCTTGGACTCCGATTCCGTAGTAACGCCGGAGGCTTTCCGCTTAATGTCCGCCAATTTTGCCAACCCGAAAGTGGGTGCGGTGGCCGGAAATTTGCGGGTGAGCAATTTATCCGACGGCTTGCTGCCCAGAATGCTGGACGTATGCTTTGTTTTTAATTTTGATATTATGCGTTCGAGTCAAAGTGTATTTAACTGTGTATTATGTACTCCGGGGGCCTTAAGTGCCTACCGTCGCAGTGTTTTAACGGAATTTTTGGATGACTGGCTGAACGAGTCGTTTATGGGTGCGAAAGCCGGCATTGGTGAAGACCGTTCGTTGGCCACCAACATGTTAAAGCGCAATTACTATATCAAGTTTGAACGTCATGCGCTGGCCTCCACCAAAGTACCGTCGGAATATCGAGCTTTGTGCCGCATGTTCCTGCGCTGGTGCCGTGGCGACATTCGGGAAACCATCAAGATGTACAGCTTTATTTTTAATGAAATTACCGTACAGCGGCTAGTTATTATCTTTAATATGCTGATGCAGACGGTTTGGATTATCACGCCATTGTTTATGGTACCAAGTATTATGGCCATGCACGGGTATTCGTTGCTGGCGTTATACTGCTCAATTGTGGTCTGGGCTACGATTCCGGCCATAATTTACGCTAAGCGAAGCGGAGCCGGAAACGGCGTATGGGCATACAGTTATGCGCTTTTTTATATGGTATTTCTGTTTTGGCTGGTGCCGTACAGTTTAATTTCAATTCAAAACTCCCGTTGGATGACTCGTGATTTGGCCGCCACCGACAACGATGAGGAACCGGCCGCCGATCACGCCCATTGAGGTATAATTAAGAGGTGGAAATGAAAGCCGTTGTTCAGCGTTTTTTACGTTATATCGCCATCGAAACCACTTCTGATGAGGACTCCGGGCAACATCCGTCCACCCTTGGTCAGATGAAATTGGCCAATATTTTGGCCGAAGAACTTGAAGCGTTAAAATTACTTAATATCCGGGTTTTCCCGCAGGGCGTAGTTTTTGCAGAACTTCCGGCCACGGCAGGCTTGGAACACTGCCCGCCATTGGGCTTTATTGCCCATTTGGATACCTCTAACGCCGCCGCCGGAAAAAATATCAAACCGCAGATAATCGACTATTCCGGCGGAGATATTGTTTTGCCCGGCAGTAAGGCGGTTTTAACGGAAGAACAGTATCCGTTTTTGCGGAATTTACATCGCCACACCTTGATTACCACCGACGGCACTACGTTGTTAGGGGCGGATGACAAGGCCGGAATTGCCGAAATTATGACCATGCTGGCCAATATTCAGAGTCAAGCCGTTCCGCACGGTAAAATCTGCGTGGCATTTACCCCGGATGAAGAAATCGGTGAAGGTACGATGTTCTTTAATGTAAAAGATTTTGGCGCCGAATTCGCCTATACCGTAGACGGCGGAGCGGCCGGAGAGATTGAATATCAGAATTTTAATGCCGCCTCGGCGGTAATAGAAATTACGGGGCAGTCGGTACATCCGGGCAGTGCTAAAGATATTATGATTAACGCCGGAAAATTATTGATAGAATTTAACGCCATGCTTCCTTTGGAGGAAGCGCCGGAATATACCGAAAATTGGCAGGGATTCTATCATTTATATCAGTTAAGCGGCACGGTAAGCAACGCCTCGGCAAGTTATTTATTGCGTGACCACGACGCCAAAATGTTTGCCGTCAGAAAAAAGACGCTGAAAAATGCCGTTGCCACGCTGAAAAAACGTTACCCGAAAGCCAAAATAAAGTTGACCATCAAAGAACAATACCGCAATATGGCGGAAATTATTGAACAATACCCCTTTATGGTGAGCAAAGCGCAGCAGGCGGTAAAAGCGGCCGGGCAGGAACCCAAGATTGTGCCGATTCGGGGCGGAACCGACGGCGCCATGCTCTCGTATTTAGGTTTGCCCTGCCCGAATTTAGGCACCGGAGGCTATAATTTTCACGGTGAATGCGAGTTGGCATCGATAAATGAAATGGAAAAAACGGTGGAAATTTTATTGAATCTGATTAAACAATACACAATTTGAAAGAATATACGCATGAAAAACAGTTTAATTACCGCAGTGGAAAAAAACTATAATTGGTTTAAGGAGTCCGGTGTAATGCTTCCGGCGGACGGCAGTTGGGGGATTGCCGAACGTTTGGTTATAAAAGAAAATAATTCGGCTTTAGCTCATATGCAGAAGGACTTTCCAACGCACAGCGAAGTGAATGGAAAATTGATTATTGAACATCGGCGGCCGGACTGTAACTTTCAGTCGGCATTGGCGTTTGCACTGCTGGGCAAAAACTCCGGCAGTACCGGGGCCATGACCACGGCCGATAATTTATTGAATTATCTGTATAACCGCAGTGCTTCCCGCAATACCCATGTGCCGTCTTACCCGCAAGGAACCTGGCGGTGGAGTGATGACCGCTGGATTGTACCGGTATGGTATGACGACAATTCGTGGTGTGCATTTATCCCGTTGTTATTAAGCAAGTTAGTGCCGGAATTTGAAGCTAAGTATCAACTGGTGGATGGAGCGTTGGAAACGACGCATGAACTTTATCATGCGTTAAATCTGGCGCAAGACCGTTTCGGCAACTTTAAGCGGCCGGAATTTTTACCGTTGTGGAACGGTTGGCCGAACATGCCGCATTTCGGTTCGTTGGTCTGCATGGCATTAGGGGCGGCACTGCATTACGGCAAAAGGCCGGATTACGAATTGCTGATTAAGGATTATTACCAGTTTATTGTACGGAATATCGACCAGCAGGATATTAGTGAATGCACCTATATTTTAATGGGGGCAAGTGTTTGCGCCTCTGCCGGTTGCGACACGTTGGACTTGGCCGTAAACGTGGCGGGGCATTTGTTGCGTAAATTGGATAATCCCTATCATAATCTGCCCAGCGAACATGGAACCGAAGCCCCGGTGGGTGAACATCTTATGGATTTAATCTACACCACCAACTGGGCGTGTTTAGGCTTTCAGATGCTGAACAGCGTAAAGCCGGACAAGCGTTATAGCGACTTTTTACAGCAAACCGCCCAAAAACTGGTGGAAATCCAAGACGAATCCGGGTGTTGGCAGGGTATGTTTGACTTAAAGGCCAACTGTTACGGCGGCGGCGACTGTTACGAAGGCGGCGCCAACAGTATTTATACCGGCTGGACGAATGCCCCGATCAGTTGCTTTTTGTCGTTATTAAATATGAATAAGTCATTTATCGACTTACTGCCCCGTTAAGGAGAACACCATGAATAGACTGCTCCAAATTATTTTACTCTTTTTCAGCTTAATATTTTCAGTTCGGAGCAGTGAAGCCAAGCCGGTGTTGCTGTGCGGTCCGGCGGAGCAAACCGGCGAGTTTGCCCAAATTTATCGTCATGCCGGAATTACCGTAGAGCAGGCGGAAAATTGGGCAAAGTTGCCGGATTTTACGGTGGACAACTACTCGGCGGTATTGTTTTGCCACGATAATTGGCCGAAAATTCCAGAAATTCCGGCCGAACTCAGTCAAAAAATTGAACATTTTTTACGCTCCGGCGGCAACGTTTATCTGGAGTGTTGCCGTAATTTTCCATTGCCGGATATAGAAATTGGTAATGAGGCCGTTTTAATGCAGGATGAACGCCTGCTGACAATAGATTCCAGCTTTACCGATTTTCAGCTGGAAGCGGAGACGCTATTGGAGGAACAGAACTCTTATGCCCAAAAATTGGTTATAAATTCCGATTCCGCAGCAACTCTGCTGGATTACGGCGTTTATTTAGGTACTTATAAGCGGTGGCAGGTGCCGCTGAACGATGCGTACGAGTTGGTTTTTACATGGCCGGAAATACAAAAAATCGCCGTGTTCAAGCAATATTACGGTGGTTTGGAGAAAAATTATTGCCCGGATCGGGTGGAAATCTGGAGTAATGAACAACTTATAACCTCGGCCACGGCAAAAGATTTAAGCAGTGACGGCCTGCTGGTTTTAAATATGCCTGCGGATTTTTCCACCCGGCAAATCAAAATAAAGATTTTCAAACATCAAACCGGCCCCGGTACCGACTTTCTGGTGTTGAATTCATTAGCATTTTTAACCGATAACCAGCAGAATATTTCCGACGGTATGGAATATGAATTTTACGCAAAGGGCATAAAACGCCCGCTTCATGCCGGAACGCTGACCAAATTCCGCCCGGTTGAAAGTTGGAATCTTGATCGGGATTATATTTTAGCCAGCGGCAGTAGTCTTAACTTAAATCAAGCCGTGATGCCGGGCTTAATCCGGTTAAATTATGGCAAAGGTACATTATATTACGCCGCCACGCCGCTGAGTCGCTTCCGTCTTGACCACTATCGGCTGACGGCCAACTGGGATAAACTACTGAAAAGTTTAGCCTGCAAACTGTTGCCGCCGGCCGATGCGGAGTTGGCCGGGCAAACGTTTTTGCCACTGCAAATCCGCACCTCGCCACGGCGGTGGACAACGCCGGGCAACCGGATAAAGTTATTTATTAACGCTCCTGCCGACAGTCAAATTTCCATTACCGCCCCGGTGGAGTTTATGGAACACTCTTCAATCGACGGCGTGCGATGTTTTGTGGCCGAAAATGTGCCGGAATTTACCGAAAACATCGTAATTTCGGCTAAAAACGACTCCGGCGGCTACGAGGAAAAAACCATCCCCTACACGGTAATGAAGCGTAAAGATTACTATCGTCAAGTGCTGGAGCGCAATATGCAGTGGTATCTAGACAGCGGCGTTTTAATTGCGCCGGACGGGTCGCAGGGGATTCGCAACACGGTGGAAATCGGGGCGTTTCGGGGCGGAGTGGCCGAAAAAAGCATCTCCTCGCCGCGAGTCGATACGCAGCTGTTCGCTGCCCGCACATTTTATCTTTACTATTTAGTCAGCGGTAAATCAGAGTGGCGGGAGCGGGCGTTGAATTTGGCCGACTATGCTCTAAAATTGCAAAACACTGCACCGCATGATGTTATGTATGGGGCATGGCCTTGGCTGGTCAGCGGGAACCGTGGTTTTTATCCGCAGGACGATCATTCCAGAATCATTGAAAACTATGCGTTTTTATATGGTCAAACCAAAAATCCGGCCTATTGGCAGGCGGCGGTGCGGGCGCTTGAGCTGATTAACAGTACCGCCAATGAAGACGGCACGGTAACATATTGGTGCTGTGCGTTGCCCGAACAGTTTGCCGCCGCCGGAAGAGCCGGTATGCGAACGATTTACGATACTAATTGTTCATACTGGAGTCTGTATCGGTTAGACTCCGGATTCCGTCTGCTGCCGTTTGAAAAATACTATGCCGACCATATTGAAACCCTGATTCGCGCCTATCTGCCGCTGGAAACCGGCGGTTGGGAGAGTTTGAACAGCATGGGGCTGGCGATTGCCGCCAAGCACATTAATAAATTACCCGCTGAATATCAAACGTTGCTGAAACAACGCCTTGAGGCGTATGCACAACGCTGGCAAAATTCGGCAGAAATTGACGAATACGGTTATTTTGTTCAGCATAACCAGTTGCACAATGCCGATTTAGAGCGTGTGTACGTTAATGACTCCGCCATTCACACCTTAGCCGGAGAACCAATTTCTGATCAACTTTACGGTACCAGCAGTGAAATTTACTGGCTGTACACCATGATGGTGCACTCGGATTCCGAAACGGTAACTCAGGCGGCGGAGTTGATGGCTGATTTTCTGGCCGGAATCCAGACCGAAGATGACGACAAACGTTTAAACGGTTGCTGGTTCCGTGGTTATGACATGGCAAATAATGAGTGTTTCGGCACTCGTTATGATGCTAATTACGGAGCATATCATGCCTATGTGGGGTGGACAAACACTCGAATTGCCTCAACTCTGGCCTATTATATTTTAGCCGCCGACCCGTTGGAAAATTATTTTACTCCGGAAGAAACGCTTAATCCACCTGTCCAATTAACCCAAATGTATCAGCAGATTTTAACCGAAGGCGATTTTAATCATGATGCGGAACAGAATTTACTGCATAATGCCAAGTGGTCTGCCCTGCCCGCCCCGGTTGCCGGAACTTTAAATATGTTAAGTGAAAGTAAAATTGCCGGGCATTGGAAATTTGACCCGCAAGTGGAATTTGCCGTACCGGAATCTGGAAAAATCACCTTAACCGCCGCCCTGCCCGCCCCGGTTGCCGCCAATTATTTTACGGTTCGGGCCGGAGGCATGACCACAGAGTTTGCACCGATACATATGCAACTATATAACAATAAGCAACTAATACTGGATGCACCGCTAACGGCGCCGAACGGTTCCAATCAATTTAAACTGCCGCAGGAGTACCAGCTGGAGAACATAACCATTGAATTAAGCTGCGCACCGTCTGCCGCCAAAATTTTTCTGGGCAATATCAGATTGTTGAATCTAAAGCAAAATAAAGACAGTATGACAAATAAAACTGAATTATAAATATTAAAAAAAAATGCAAAGTAGCGGAAAAAACACGTGATATTTAAGTATCAGTGTGTTTTTTATAAAAAAAATCATGTTTCATGCTTGCATTTTATAAAATATGTATTCTTGTATGAGTAGGTGTTATTATTTATCATATAAAACGTGGAGGGTAAAAATGCTGGTCGGCAAAAAATTTACATTGATAGAGTTGCTGATTGTAATTGGAATTATTGGTATATTAGTCTCTTTGTTGTTGCCTGCCATGGGGCGTGCCAAAGCATCTGCAATCCAAACGCAATGCGGCTCTAATTTGCGTCAGGGCGTAAATGCCCTGTTGTTGTATGCCGATGCCAACGCCGGCTGGATTACCACTTACGGCCCCGGCACCACTGGCTGGTACCGGCAACCCGGCATTCCTCAGGCCTTAGGCTTTACCATGCCGACTAAACCGTTGAAGCCCAAGTCTTACCGCCCGATTACGCTCTGCCCGGCCGGGCTGGATGAAAATGTGGAGTGGCACGGCAACGTGGCGTTCGGGGTTCCATTTTTCGCCCTTAACCCTAATGACTATTTTGATGACGGTTTTGAAAAAGTCATGAATGTTTCTGAACAATATGTAAAGTTGTACAATATTCCAAACGTTTCGTCTTACGCATTGCTGGCCGACTCTGCATATACAAAATTTGAACATCGCAAACAGGTGGAACCCGGCGCACAGTGTATTCACTTTTCCCGCCGTGATGAAGGCAAGGCGTCGCCGATAAACTCGGCAATCTGCGAACGTCATAACGGGTTGGCCAATATAACTTTTGCGGACGGTCATTTAAGTACCTCCACCGATAAAGCCGCCTTGTTGCAGAGTTCTAAAATCGGAGCCTATGTTGACCCCAGCGGCGAAGAACTTATATTTATTGAAGCAGAGGAGAGTGAAAAGTGAAATCAAATACATCCAGAAAAAGATTTTCTTTAATTGAACTGATAATTTTAATTATCATCATTATTATTTTATTCGCCCTGCTGATTCCTATGGTATTTAAATCCCGTGCCGTGGCCAAAACGGTCTCTTGTTCCGGCAACTTAAAGCAGTGCGTAAACGCCATGCAGGTATATGCCGCCAATAACGACAATACACTCTGCACCTATGGCAATAAATACGCCGGCTGGTTTGCTCAGGACGGCATACCGGCCACTCTCGGCTTTAAGATAGCCAAGGCCGGGCGGGCGCCGATCACAGAACGCCCCGTAACGCTATGCCCGGATATTTGGATTAATTCGCCAAACCGGAATGCCGCTCAAGGCTATGGTGCGGCATGGTTT
>CAZEHZ010000019.1:21738-28065 GCA_964512385.1 uncultured Victivallaceae bacterium
TGCCGATTATGCCGAAACGGGTTGTGAAGAGATGGTAAATTTCCCCACCAATCCCGGTCAGATGGTGTTTTTGTCTAAAGTACCCAAGCTGGCCGACTATGTTTTGCTGGCCGACTCCGCCTACACAAACAGTGAAGGAGCCGACATTGTACCCGGCGTGCAGTGTATACTTTTTGCCCGGCAGAGACTTGGCGGTACGAGTCATTTTCCGCGGGCCATCAGCTTGCGTCATAACGGCGAAGCCAATGTCGGCTATGCCGACGGACATCTTGGCACCACCGCCGACCGTGTCGGGATGCTGATGAAGTCCAAAATCGGCGCATATGTCGATGCCACCGGAAGCAATAAAATCAGTACACAATAGCGGAGGCCAAACCTATGAACCACGAAAAAAAGAAGTCAACGCCGGTTCCGCCGGAGGCAAAAGCAAAACCGGAATCGAAACCGGCCAAAATCCTTAATTTATTGTCCGGCAAATGGTTAATTGCGGCCTTAAGCGGGTTGATTGTTATTTTAATCGCCGCCTTGTTGATACTGTTGCATTTTGAGAGTAACCTTTATGCGCAGACCGGGGAAAAAGTGGAACAGCAGTTGCGCTTGAATTTTGAAACCATGCCGGACAACGGCACCGAGGAGATTGTCTGGTGTCAGCTGTATGAGGCAGACACGGTTTTGTTAATCAATAAAAACAGTCTCACCGGTAATGAGTATCGCTATTTAACCAAAGAGTGTGCAAATAAAGTAGAACAAATAATGGATGAATCCTCCTCCAATATGGTGATGTTCTGGCTGAAAAGCAACTATGAGGTGGTGTCTTATTATGAGTTGCGGGGTTTAAACGGCTTTAATAACATCAAAATAATTAATAACTACTTTGCCAAACCAGAGCAAATCGGCTTTACGCTGAAAAAAGAAAAGCTGGTTGTTAATCGAACTCGTCAGGAAGTGATTAGCATCAAGTGAAGAAAAAACTTAACCAGTCTTTCTTGATAACGTCCTTAAGTGTTCTGATTCTATTGCTGATGGTGTTGCTCGGCACATTGGTGTTTCTGGAAACCCGCCGCAGTGCCAATTTTCAGGAGTATGAAATTTCGTTAGGGCAGGATTTGCTGACTTGGGGGAGTTTTGATTTTTACAGTCATATCGACTCCACGCCTCAAGTAACGGTGGAGTATCTTCTGCCCAAAAATTTCAATCGGGCCGCAACACCAATCGTTTTTTATGCCCCGTTCGGCAATGCCAAAAACGCTCTGACCCGGCCGCAACTCTATCAGTTTGCCGCCGCAAAGAGTATGCTGATTTTTACGGTGGCATTTAATTACGACCAGCAACGCTCACTGCCGGAGGAGCAGCAAAGAACGGCGGCGGAAAGCGGATGGTTTGAAAAAATAATTGAAATTCAACGCATTATTGAAGAAAAGTTTGCGTTGCCGCATAGTAAATTGTTTGTTTTCGGCGACTCCGCCGGAGCCGTAATGAGTCAACAGATGAGCGTTTTTTTGCCGGAGGATATTGAAGCCGCCGCCTGGCTTAGCGCCAGTGGTGTAAAACCTTATTCATCAATAAAACATCCGCCGGTTTTAGCCATGAGTACCTGGGGCGATTATGGCTGGGCGGCCACCAAAAAGTTGGTGGATAATGAACGGCGGCAAGGCGGTTATGCGTTATTTATGACCACGCCGCCAAGCTGGGCGGAAAAAGGCTTCTCATGTTTTCATCATGGTGCTCACGACATTGGCTATAATATGATTTTAGAGTTTTTTGCCGGAATCGCCGAACAGCGCCAAAACAACACGCCGAATCCGCAGTTGTGGCCGGAAAAAATTACTGATGTAAACGGCACACTCCCCGTCCCGTCGGCCGCCTTTAAAGAACTCTGGTTCAGTTATCCGCATGATGCCATCCGCCAACATCTGAGCAGCAGGGAAAATTCGGATAAACAACTGCAAACCTTATCCCCCGCAGTTGCCGACAAAATTATTTTCTATACTCACCCCATGGCATGGGATAAAGAACTGTGGCCAACCGATATAATGTATTTTTTGTTTGAACATAATAAATATCCGATAGTTGCGCCGCCGCAAAATTCTTTATTAAATAACACCTGGCTTACCGAAAAGCTCAATGAATTATTTACCTTAAACGGCCTGCCGGATTTGCCGATTACCATTATCATCGGCGGTGATTGCGCCCAACAGCTACCGGAGGCCTTAATGCAGATTTCGCCTGAAAATCGTCAGCGTTTAAACCGCATAGTATTGCTTAATCCGCCGGTGGAGGAGGTTGAAAATTTATTGTCCATACCTAAAATTGAAATTTGGAGCAACGATAAAAAATTCAGCCGGGAGGTACGGGAAAACATTTTTTACCGTTCAGAGGAGGGAGAATCGTTCGGGCATTTCTATTTTAATGTATTAGGGGATGTTATTGATGTTAAACCGTAGAATATTTGCAGATAAAAAAATATGGTTATTATTTCTGCTCAGCCTAATGGTTATAGTGTCGGGGGCATTTTGGTTGCGTCCGCCCGCCAAAATTGAACAATACGCCATACAAATGAGTCGGGAAATGCACCAAAAAGTTAAAAACTTTCAAGGTGTCATCGTGCATTCTGACGGGCATTTGATATTGGAGGTATACGATAATGATTTTTCCGCCGATTCATATAAAAGCATTGCCTCCATCACAAAAGGCGTAGCGTCTGTCGCCGCCGGACTTGCCATACAGGAGGGCAGAATCGCCTTGAACGATAAAGTGGCAACTTATTTCCCGGAAATAAACATAGAAGACCTTCCGTTCAGCACGCAAATGATGACGGTTCGGGATCTTTTAATGTTGCGGTGCGGTTACGAAAAAGCGGCGGATAGCGCGTTTAATTACAATTTTGCCACACTGCTGAAAACGCCGCCGCCAGCCGCCCCCGGCGAGCGGTTTTATTATGGTCATATGAGTTGCCTGCTGTTATCTGAAGTTATCACCAGAGCAACGGGTTATACGTTGGAGGATTATTTGCGGCCGCGACTTTTTATACCGCTTAACATTAACCGTTTGGCGTGGATTAGTCACGGCAACACCTCTTGTGCGGCCGGCGGCTTGATGCTGTCATTGCCGGACATGGCGAAAATTGGCGAATTTTACCGCCAAAAAGGTCAATGGAACGGCGTTCAACTGTTGAATGCCGAGTGGTTTGCCGAAGCCACCAAAAATCAATCGCCCGAACCGCAATCTTACGATGGTAACTGGTCGAGCGGTTTTGGCTACCTGTTCTGGCGCAATAAGTTCGGCGGCTTCCGCAGCGACGGTTTCGGCGGGCAGTTACTGGTGGTGATGCCGGACGAAAATATAAGCATTGCATTTTTCAGCGACTCCGGCAATTTTGACATTCCGCTGGCAATTATTGAAAAATTTATAACCAGAGTAAGGGCAATAGAATGATATATCGTTTTATGGGGGTTTATCGCGAATCGTTATGGTTTATCAATCCAAATGTTGCCGCCTGTCTGCTGGTGATGACCGCCATGCTGGGCATCGGTATTTTTTTAGCACTTGTCAAAAATAAACAGATTTATATTAGAATGTTCGCAATAATTCCGGCCGGACTTACCGTATTTGCCCAGCTTTTACTGGTTACCACTTATTCGCGCGGCGGCTATGTGGCAATGGCGGCCGGGTTGCTGATGCTGCTCTGGTTAAGCCGTAATAAATGGGTATTAGGTTACGCCGGTGTATTTATACTGTTTTTATTGATAGTGGAAAATGGAGTAACCCGTGTCGGCACCATTAGTCAACTGGGTGAAGGGTCTATTTATAATCGTCTGTTATTATGGCGTGGCGGCATGGCGTTGATCGCCGATAACTACTTGAGTGGTTTAGGGTTATCGAATCAGATGGGAATGGAGTATACCAGCTGGTTTCAACCGCTTTGGCTGGCGGAACAGTATAACATGATGATAAATGATTTGCTTACATTAACCTGTGCCTGGGGCATTTTGGTTTCTGCCGGGATTGTACTGGTGGTGGTTTTCGTATTTTTCTGGGGTTATCGCATACAGACGAAATTAAAAACAGGAATTATTGCCGATTTATTAGCCGGATTATTGGCCGGCATGACGGGCTATATAGTATGCGGCTTGTTTAGCACAATGTTTGAAGAAGCTTGGATCAGGAATACATTTTTCGGGATTTCCATTGCGGTTTTATTGCTCTGCATCCTAACATTGCGGCGGCGGAAAATCCCGTGGCGATGGAGCAATCTTGGTTATCCGGTATTGCTGATTGCCGTATGTTTCACGCTCTTTATTGGAGCGTGTAAAATTGTCCGGGGATATTTCCCATATACATATAACAAAACCGTATTAAGTGGAGACGACGGCGATTTTCCGGTAATCTCGGCCACGCCGGAGCATGCAAAAAAAACTTTTGTTTTGGTTTATGATATTGATTCGGAAGCGAGTCAGGAGATCCGAAAAAAGGTGCGTCCGTTAGTTGATCTGGGCTGTAAGGTATATGCCGGCGCCGTAGACAGCGGAGTCATCGGTCTGCGTCAAACCGAACGCCTGTTAAATTATGTTTTAGAGCAGGAGCATGGCAATACCGTATGGTTGCTGGCCGACGGCATAGCGGGCAAACAGTTATTTATTGCGGCGGCCCAAAACAGTTCAACCAACATTGCCGGAATCCTTGTGCATAATATCCCGGAGAGTTGGCCGTTTGAGGAACTTTCGCCAATTAAATTTGCCGGACAGCAAAAACATAAGACCATATTCATCAATGCTCCGGCGGCGAAGTTGGGCGATTTACAAATTAAACTGCAGGAAACCAACAACCAAGTTTCAGCTTTTGAGCTTAGTAAAGAGCGAACATTTGAACAAACTCTGCCGGAGCTGTTGACCTCGGAAGCACTGAATGACAATAAACTGCAAGTGATTATATTTGAGCGTTCCGGCTGTTCAAATTGTAAAATTCTTGAGCAGTTGCTGGGCACACTTCCAACCGAAACGGCCGAAAAAATAAGTATTAAAAGAATCAATATGGACGACGAAAAACAAAAAGTGGAACTTGCGGCCTTCTTATTGGCATATCATCAAGAAGCGGAGTCCAAAAAACACGCCTTTATTCAGAGTTTTCGGAAGTGGCGTACTGGTTACTTTATTGGAGAGCGCCTGTACTGTTCAGCTTTATCTGCCGACAATGGCGGTGCTTTGGGGATATGGCAGTTTAAAGGTATATGCATTTATAGTGTTGGTATTGTATAATTTAGTTTGTAAAGAATTGTTATGCAGACAATAATAAGAATATGTAAAACATAGCCTGGGGAAGTAGTATGCATAAATTTAGATTTTCCAGTTTCATCTTTGTGCTTTTAGCGGCACCAATAATTATATTGGCAGAAGTTGCGGAAATTGAAGTAAACGCCGGCGAATTAGTTAAAAACGCCCGGGAGCATTCCAACCAAGTAAGTTTTAAAGCTGAGCGTATAGCAAAAGATCCTGATAATTTTCGTACTATCATCTATAAACGTTCCAATTCGGATGGCAGTGTCTATACCCGCACGGAACTTCATTCCGGCAATGGTTTGTTAAGTTACAGCGTAAATGGACCGCAAGGTGATTTTAGCGTTTATAATGGTATTGCCATAAAACGTAACTTTGATATGCGGGAACAAAATCTAATGGAAAAGTTTGAAAAACTTTATCCAATGCCGCCGAAAGTCGAAATAAAACCGATAAGTTTTGGGTATGTTATTGAAGATATTGATGAAGATAATTATAAAGTAAATGGTATTATGCGTTCCCGTTCCGAAATGGGGGATGAAGAGTTTAACAAACAACGGGAAGCCGCAAATAAAATAAAAGAATTTCAGAAAGCAGAACGTGCCTTTTTTGCGGAGCAGGCTAAGAAGAAGTTAGCGGGGGAACAACGTGCAAATCAGTTTAATGCAACTGTAGACATACTTGAAGAAGACGGAAAAACATACTATTGGATACAAGAGCTTAAAACCTCAGATCGGCGTGATGATCTGCATAATTTGAAAATAGGCAAAGATGACAATTTTATTTATGAAGATTACACTTTCAGTGGCGAAACTGGAAAATTTTTATATCAAAATGTTTATCGCAATGTCGAGTTTTTGTCTGACATGCCGGATAAGTTATTCATTCCTGATGTCAATAAAATTATAATAGCAAATTCGGAGGAAGAGTTTCTTAAAGCAAGTTATGATCGAGAGCTGAATCGCATACCAATTACGGTAAATACCACCACAACCTGCAACATGACGAAAATTAAAACTTTAATAAAAATAGCATGGGTTGCTTTAGTTATACT
>CAZEHZ010000020.1:0-27766 GCA_964512385.1 uncultured Victivallaceae bacterium
TCCAGTTATTGATACTCTTGATCTGGATCGTAGTCTTCATAAAGAGCGTAGTGCACATCGTTTAGGAAATGTAGCTCGTTATTATGGTATTAAATATGATGAAGATGGAGCACATCGTGCTGATTATGATGCCAATGTTTTAGTTGAAGTATTTTTACACATGTTGAATGAAATGCCTGAAATTCATACTTTAAAAGATTTAAGTCAAATGTATGATGAAGGCTGTTTTACAAAAGTAAGAACAAAGCATGTGACAGTGATAGCGAGGAATGCTGCTGGATTGAAGGAACTGTTTGAACTGGTTTCTTTATCTCATGTTAAATATCTATCTGAGAAATCAAAGAGTGGAAATACCGTTGTTGCAGAGCCTAGAATCTTAAGAAGTGAAATAGAAAAGCGCAGGGTAAATGGAAATCTGCTGATTGGCAGCAGTTGTGTTAACTCTGAAGTGTTTGAAATAGCTCAGACGCGTGGAGATACTTATTTAAAAGATGTGATTGAATTTTATGACTACATAGAAGTACAGCCAATCCCAGTTTATATGCACCTTGTACATCGTGGAGCAATTAGCGATGTAGAGCGATTAAAGGAAATTATCGCAACAATCGTTCGTGTGGGAAAAGAGTGTAATAAAATTGTTGTAGCCAGTGGTGATGTCCACTATTGCCAGCCAATTCAAAAAAAGCTGCGCGATATATATATTGCAGCACAGGCAGTTGGAGGTGTTCACCATCCACTATACATTTATAATGCGGAGCGTAGAAGAAATACACCGGCACCAGATCAGCACTTTTTAACAACGGATGAAATGTTGAAAGAGTTTGAATTTCTTGGGGCTGCTTTAGCAGAGGAAATCGTTATTGATAATACAAATGAAATCGCTGATCTTGTTGAGCCAATCTATCCAGTAAAAGATCGATTATATCCACCTTCTATTGATGGATGTGCGCAAAAGCTTAGTGATATCTGTTATGAAACTGCCCATGAGATTTATGGTGAAGAACTTCCTGAAATCGTTGAAAAACGATTAAAGCGTGAGCTCGACAGTATTATCGGAAATGGTTTTGAGGTTGTTTATTATGTATCTCATCTATTGGTTAAGAAAAGTTTAGATGATGGATATATGGTAGGTTCACGTGGTTCTGTTGGATCGAGTTTTGTCGCTACGATGTCAAATATTACTGAGGTTAATCCACTTGCACCACATTATGTATGTCCACAATGTAAACATAGCGAATTCTTTACAGATGGTAGAATTGCATCTGGATATGATTTGCCGGATAAAAAATGTCCAGTGTGTGGAGCCCAGTTAAGAGTAGATGGACAGGATATTCCATTTGAAACGTTCTTAGGTTTTGAAGGGGATAAAGTTCCTGATATCGATCTTAACTTCTCGGGTGATTATCAGCCAACAGCACATGCGTACACTAAAGAAGTATTCGGTGATGACCATGTGTTTAGAGCAGGTACGATTGGTACCGTAGCTGATAAAACTGCATTTGGATATGTTAAAGGGTATTGTGAAGAAATGGGCGTTGAAAATATGTCGATGGCACAGACTTTGTATCTTGCCAAACAATGTGCCGGTGTAAAACGTGCCAGTGGACAGCATCCAGGTGGAATTATCGTTATTCCTAATGATATGAGTGTTCATGATTTCACACCGATTCAATATCCTGCTAATGATGCGACATCTGAATGGAAAACAACCCATTTTGATTTCCATCGTATTCATGATAATGTACTGAAATTTGATATTCTAGGACATGTTGATCCAACTGCTATGAAGTTTTTAGAGCGAATCAGTGGTATGGATGTACGAACAATTCCAATGAATGATCAAGCAACGATGTCTATCTTCTCTTGTGTGGATGCTTTGAATATCGATACCAGCAAAAATACGGAGAAAACAGGTGCTGCTGGAATTCCTGAATTTGGAACAGCCTTTGTACGTGGTATCCTGGAACTGACAAAACCGACTACCTTTGATGAATTATTGAAAATATCTGGGTTATCTCATGGTACGGATGTATGGTTAAATAATGCCAAAGATTTGATTGATGCTAATATATGTACACTAAAAGATGTTATTGGATGTCGAGATGACATTATGGTCTACTTATTGCATAAAGGTTTAAAACCTAAACTTGCCTTTACGATCATGGAAAGTGTACGTAAAGGAAAAGGGTTAAAAGATGAATGGATTCCAGAAATGAAATCCTGTGGTGTTGAAGATTACTATATTGATTCCTGTAAGAAGATCAAATATATGTTCCCGAAAGCACATGCGGTTGCTTACGTTATGATGGCAATTCGTATAGCTTGGTTCAAGGTGCATAAACCGATCTATTACTACTGTATGTTCTTCTCTTTACGTTGTGATGCTTATGATATTGAGAGCATGATTCATGGAGAATCAAGCATTCGTATGGTGATGAGCAACATTCAGGCGAGATTGAATAATCCAGAAACAAAACGTGATGTTTCCAAGAAGGAAATCGATACTTTCAATACACTTGAACTGGCTTTAGAAATGCTGCTTCGAGGTTATCGATTTGCCAACATTGATTTGATGTGTTCAGAAGCGAAAGACTTTATTCCTGATCCAGAAAATCCTAATGTAATCTTACCACCGTTCTCAAGTATTGATGGACTTGGAGAAAACGTTGCCGTTACCATTGTAGAAGCTAGAAAGAAGGGCGCATTCCTTTCTAAACAGGACCTATCTTCACGTACTGCATTGAATGGAACAAGTATTAAAAAACTGGAAGAACTTGGTGTTTTGAAAAATCTTCAAGATGAAAACCAGATGTCATTATTTTAAAAATATAACTATATTTTATGGCTTAAAGACACATATTTGATATGTGTCTTTTTTTATGCAAAAAGATGAATATTTTATATACAAAAACAAGCTAAAAGAGTATAATGGTGAACCGGTTTTGGATTTGAATTATATTGAAGATTCCAATGCCGATGTGGATATGAATGTGGTGATGACGGAATCCGGAAAATTGGTGGAAGTGCAGGGAACAGCGGAAAAAACGCCATTCAGCCGTCAGCAGTTTACCGAATTACTGGATTTGGCGGAGCACGGCTTAAAACAGATTTTCCAAATTCAACGCAAGTTGATTGAGGGCGAAATTGAACCACCGCAAAAACCTAAAACGCCTACGGCATTGAACACTTTGGGCGATGCGTTTGGCAGTATAAAAATATAATGAATAAAGTGGGTGCAGTATGAGCGAATATCAGGTTATCGCCCGTAAGTGGCGACCGCAAAAATTCAGTGATGTGGTGGGGCAGGAGCACGTTTTACGCACTTTAAAAAATGCTATTCGTAATCAGCGCACCGGGCATGCGTATTTGTTTGTCGGGCCGCGAGGAATCGGCAAAACCACCACGGCACGAATCTTTGCCAAAGCGTTAAACTGCTTGAATCCGCAAGACGGTGAACCGTGCTGTGAATGCGAGTCGTGCCGGGCGGTGGCGATGGATAATTCGCTGGATGTAATTGAAATTGACGCGGCCAGTCATAATTCGGCGGAATATATGCGTGAACTGGCTGAAGAAGTGATGCATTTACCGGTGTCGGGAAAATATAAAATTTATATCATTGACGAAGTTCACATGTTGTCTAAAACCGCTTGGAATGCGTTGCTGAAAACGGTGGAGGAACCACCGGCGCATGTCAAGTTTATTTTTGCCACCACCGAAGCGCATCAAGTCTTGCCCACTATTGTATCACGCTGTCAACGCTTTGATTTACAACCTATTCCAACTATTTTGATTCTGGAACGGCTATCTAAGATTGCGGCAACTGAAGGCGTAAAAGTGTCGGATGAAGCCTTAGAAGCTATTGCCAGGTCCGCTACCGGGGGGATGAGAGACGCCCAGTCGCTGCTGGACCAGATGATTGCATTTTTCTCGGATGGCGACAATACCGAAATCAGTGCTGAAAACGTGTTGGAGATGTTTGGCTTGACCGCCGGCGGCGAATTGGATGCGCTGGTAAAAGCCATGCTCCAAAATAAACCGGCCGATGTTGTAACTATGATTTTTAAATTAGCCAAGCGAGGCCGTAATTTAGAGACGCTGTTTAACGATGTTCTGGAAACACTGCGTGGCGTGGAACTTACATTTTTATTGCAAAGTCAAGCGGCAGAAGTGCTTGATGTTGACCATGATACTTTAGAACGTTATGTGAAATTATCTAATGAAACCCGTCCTACGGCGGTAAGGTCTTTTCTGGAAAGTTTATCCGGCGTCGGCCGAATTCTGCATGATGCATTAAACAAACAGGTTTTTTTAGAAACTATTCTGTTAAAAGCCATGCGGCAGGCTCATGCGGTGCGCTTGGATGATGTTTTGGCTCGCTTAAATCAATTACGCAAAGCCGGTGAACTGCGGTTTTTGGATCAGATTCCGGCCGATATTCCGGTAAATACCACTGCGGCAACCGCTAATCCGGTGAACAGCGAACCACCGGTCGAACCAGTTGAACCGGAAAAAGATAAAAATTTTGAAACGCCACCGCCGATGGTTGAGGCGGCTAATGCGGCAGTTGAAAATACAGTCAGCCAGAACTCGGAACCTCAAGTTACGGAAACGGCGGATCACGCCGCTGAGGAGGAACCGGAAGATGTTCCGGCCGACAAACCGGAAATGAAAAATTCCAATTCATCCAGCGGCAATGAGTTATGGCAAAGTTTAATCAGCAATGCCGCCGCCGAATTGAGTTTTGCGTGGCAAAATCGTTTAAATAACGCCAGCGTAATGGATTATACGAATAATATTCTTCGGGTTGAGTTACCGGTTGAGCCTACGGATCGTTTGGACTCCAGTGAAATTCAAACGATCGAGTCGCAATTACTTAGTATGTTGCAAAATATTACCGGGAATTGGGCGGTTTTACTGTTGCTGGAGTATCCGGCACCGCCGAAATTTGAACCGGAAGAGCATTTGATTGAGCCGGAAGCCCCCAAAGCGATGCCCGCAGAAATTGATTTGGCACGCCCCAGCCCGACGATTGAGGTTCAACCGGCGTCAACGCCGGCTCAGCCGAAGCAAGACGAACATGAGGATGACGACGATGACCACGAGGTTGATGCCGATTACAGTTATGCGGAAGATGACTTTATAGCCGAAAGCACTGAAGCTGATGCTGATGAAAACACCAGTTTAATGGGTAATGAAGATGCGTATGCGCAGGCAGTTGCGGAGCCGGCAGTCAGATTAATTCAGGACTTGTTCGGCGGCACTATTGTAGATATTCATAAAATGAAATAAATCAGGAGAAAATAATGTTTGGAAATTTAGGCGAATTAGCCGGCATGATGAAAAAGTTCGGCGACATCAAAAAGAATATGGAAACCATTAAAGACGATTTGGCTAAAATGGAATTTGAAGCCTTTTCCGGCAATGATCGGGTGCGTGTAGTGGCTACCGGTGATTTTCGCATTAAATGCGTAGAAATTGCCCCAAGCGTAACCGCCGATCCGATTGCCTTGGCCGATTATGTGCAGTTGGCCGCCAACGCCGCTTTAGACAATGCCAAATGCGAATTACAGCGCAGAATGCAGGAAGCCACCGGCGGCATAAATCTGCCGGGCTTATTTTAAGCAAATGAAAAACAGTTATCCGGCGGCATTACAAGAGCTGATTGACGGCTTAAAGCAGTTACCCGGTATTGGCGGGCGTACCGCTGAACGGTTAGCGTTAGCTATGCTGAAATGGCCGCCGGAAAACCTGCACACTTTAGGGCAGGCCGTGGATAACTTATTGGAAAATCTGAAACAATGCCGGATTTGCGGTAATCTTATTGATGCCGATACGGAATGCCAGATTTGCACTGATAAGTCCCGTAACAAGTCGCAAATATGTGTAATTGAAGAAATTACGCAGTTATATATTATTGAAAAAAGCAATTCTTATCGCGGATTATATCATATTTTAGGCGGTAAATTATCGCCGTTGAATAACCGTACCGAAGCGGATTTAAATATTGCCGCCCTCACCGCACGAATTGAATCCGGTGAAGTTGAGGAGTTGATTTTGGCTTTGGGCAATGATGTCGAATCCAGAGCCACGGCATTTATGCTGGCCGACAAATATCAGCAAAAAGTGGCCAAAATCACCGCACTTGCGCAAGGGCTTCCGGCCGGAGCAAACTTGAATTATGCCGACAGCGCCACCATAACAGCGGCACTGTCGCATCGGCATAGTATCAACGACTGACCCCCTAATGCTAAAACGATAAAACCGGTTTAATTTTCCGCAAGAATTTTTCTTAAATCACTACACTTCATGTAGCCGGTATTTCCGTTAATTTTCACTTGGCAATATTCGCCGCGAGAATCGACCACCAGCACATTAGTTCCCGGTGTAACAGGTTGACTTGAAACGCTTTCTGAATCAGACGGCATTGCCCGCAATCGGGCATTGTTACTGATTACTATAGCTCGTTCCGGATTATAGGTGGTGGCAAACTGCCAACTTATCAACGTTATCAGCAACGCCGTCAGCAACCATAACGAACCAAAAATCGCCCGGAACTGCCACTTGCCGATCCGCCGTTTGAAAGTCAACAGCATAAACGCTGCAAAGACCAGAATGGCGGCAAACAACATATAATCGTCCGGTCGGAACCAGTCTCTGGCCGAAGACAGCAACTCTTTGGTAGTGTTGCTGTTACCGGCTTGCGCCATAAAGAAACGCCGCCGCAGAACATTCAAGGAATCCACAATCTCGCCATCTCTGGGCGCCAGCAAATGAGCACGTTCAAACGCCCATAATGCTAAAGCGTAGTCGCCTTTCTGCCAGTAATTACTGCCCATGTTATAGAGCACCGCCGGGTCGGGCCGATTCAGTACATGCAGTTCGTTCAGCAGACTTTCCGCATAAACTTTATCTTGAGCATACATCGCATCACAAGTTTCCTCCCAAGTGGCGCCAAATGCCTGAACTGCACTGAATATCAATAAAATAACCGTCAATTTCTTAATAATTTTCAATAATCGGCGTTTAAAGTCGGCCGGATTATCCAGTTTACGATGCTCCTGCGGCAAATAATCATTGGCCGCCATTTCGTGCATGAGTTCCGCCAACGGTTTGCTGGTGGTCAAATCCGCGACATCGGCACAACCTGAACCGGGCGGATAGCCCATAAAATCGTTCAAAAACGGCAGAACATCGGAATTTATTACGTTAAGCAACTCTTCGTTATCCGCACTGCGCAACCGCCGCAACACCTTGCTGCGCCGACTCAACGCCGACTGTTTACGTACCAATTCCGGATTGGCAATTTGTTTTTTACGGTAATAACGCCGGAATTCGCTGATCAGCCAAACCGCCGGGCCTACGGCCAATAACAGGATAATTAAATATAATTTATTCATATACAATGGTAAACTCACACTTCCCATCGGGCGCATTTTTACTAAATTTTTCAATTCAGATGCTGATGGTTTGTACGGTTTTATGATATCATCATCGGCATTTTGCGGAGTTACTTCCGGCACGGCACCCGGATTACCGGGGGTAACATCCAAATTTAATTTTACAAATTGCGGAACATAATCACTTTTAATCGGATCAAAAGTACCTAATTTAATTTCCTGTTCCAATTTTCCTGCTTTCAACGGAACGATTATGTAGCGTAATTGAGCTTGATTTTGGATTGATTGCTTATCCACCTCTGGCGGAAAAACCCGGCAATCGGCAAATTTAAGTTCTGGCGCCACAAGATTATCCAACGGCCCCTGTCCTTGAATTTTTACAATAAGTTCCATCGCTTCTCCGGCCGGAACGGTGGATTTGCTTTGTGTAGCCTCCACTTTCCAGTCGCCCACCAAATTAAGCGAAAATATTCCGCCCGGTGGTGCCGGAACCGGCTTCAGCGTAATTTCCGGCATGGTGTAAACCAGCGTTTTTACCAGCCGCCGCCGATCCCGCATCAACAGAAAGCGAACCCGTTCAGTTGCGGCCAGTTGAATTGTCCCCGGTGCGGCCGGTTGAAATGCCGTAGTAAACAAAATTACATTATACTCCACACCATCCACCGGCATAGTCAATTGCCGTGGCGGGGCAAAATTAGGATTTTCCCGATTTACCATACTGAAATTACTGATTATGGCCTTGCCTAAGTTCAAATCAGGATATTCAATATCGGAAATTTCCACATATTTGCTTTGGTAAAACAACCGCAAATTCAACCAAATTTGTTCGCCCACATAATACTCGGTACGAGGATTGGCCAACGTACCGATTGCCGAAACCGCCTGCGACGGGTCCGGGCGAAACGCATCTTTTTGGTCACCAGTGCCTGGTGGTAAAGTGGCGGCGGCCGCCGCTTCGGTAGAGGTTTTCAGCGCATCATCGGCGGACTGAATATGCAATGTCAGCTTGCCGGTCTGTTCTATTTTGCCATTAATCTGCACGCTGAACGGCGGAATTTCCACCGTTCCAGTCTGATTGGTGGAACAGCGCAGGCGTAATTCATGCGACACGACACCATTGATAATATTGGTAAATGAAGACCGGCTTACGATGTGTATATTCGGAATTTCGCTGACCAGAATTGGCGGAGCATCGGAATCCGAGGTTATTACAATATCAAAATAATCGCCTTCCAAAATCTGTGCCGGCGCCACAAAACAGCTGTATTTAGCTTCGGCCGCCAAAGCTAAAACCAGCATAGCCAACATTAATAAGATTTTTTTACCTGCCGTCATACTTACCAGTCCTTTTCCGCTTGTTGCGGTTCGCCCATGTTCACCGACCGCAACTGATTGCGCAATTCACGTTCATCCTGATTCAATTTATCCAATAATTGATCGGCCATTTTAGAGTCAATATTCTCCTTTTGCTGATCGCCGTATTGTTGCGGCTGGGGTTTATTACCAGCGTCTTTTTCCGGTTTTGACTCGTCGCCGGCTTCGCCCTGGTCGCCGGATTTATCCGGTTCCGACTCATTACTATCGTTTTCATTCTGCAGTTCATCCAAGGCATTCTGCAAGTTTTCCTGCGCACCGGAATAATCTTTTTTCTGTTGTTTTTCCTGTGCCTTCTGCAGTTCCTGTTCAGCTTTTTCAGCCTGTTCCTTCAACTGTTGCTGGCCTAATTTATCCGCCATTTCCTTCAACTGTTGAGCGGCATTTTCAGCATCCTTGGCCGCTTGTTCCGCGGCAGACTGCTGATCTTGCTGTTTCTGTTCTTGCTGTTGTGGTTGCTGATTCTGCTCTTGTTGCTGATTCTGCTCTTGTTGCTGATTCTGCTCTTGTTGCTGATTCTGCTCTTGTTGTTTCTGTTCTTGCTGTTTCTGCTCTTGTTGTTTCTGTTCTTGCTGTTTCTGTTCTTGCTGTTTCTGCTCTTGTTGCTGCTGATTCTGCTCTTGTGCTTGTTGAGTTTGTTTTTGAGCTTCTTCACGCTGTTTTTTTAACTCTTCAACCTGCTTTTTCAGCTCTTCAACCATTTTCCGGTCTTGCAGCAGCTGTTGCTGAACTTGCGCAGTAGGAACTTGGTCTACTAAAGTGGTATTGGTTGCACTTTGCATGGAATTAACATAAAACTCTTCGGCCGCCGACATTTTTTGCAACGCTTCATCCAACTTCGTAAGCGAACCGTCCAAGTCCTGGCTCTTTAAGACATTTTGGGCTTTGCTGTAGTCTTCACGAGCCATTGTGTGATCCATTACGCCTAAATTATGCAGGGTAAAACGCCGGACTTCTTCTTGAGCAATACCATCCAACTGCAAGGCTTCTTCATATTTTTTCCGTGCGGTTTGACTGTCGCCGCTCATTTGGGCAATCCGGCCTTGGCGGTATAACTCCTGATTCAACCGGTTTTCCGGCACCTCCACCGCCGGAATCTCCGGCAATGGTGCTTCCGTGGCGGCCGGCATATTCTGCGCCGCAAGATTTAAGGCACACAAGACGGCTAATAAACCGATAACTACTTTGCGTGCAGGACGTTCCGATATCATCATAAATGCCAGCAAACCTAAAACACTTAATACCAAAAACGGCATAAAGCGTTCAATCGGCAAATTTTGCTTGCCGTTTTCAAATGCAACCGCATCAATTTTCTTTAATGCCGCATTCAAACCTTTAATTCCGGTATTTACACTGCCGGAGTAAAAATAGCTCCCGCCGGTGGCATGAGCCAAACTGCTCAGCAACTCTTCATTCATCCGTGTCTGCACCAGATTTCCGGCGGCGTCCCGCACATACGAAACCTTGCCGGAGTCATCCCTTATCGGAATCATTGCTCCGGTATTTTTACTGCCGATCCCCAGCACAAACAACGGAATGTTGGCCGTTTTTAATTGCGCCAGTAACGAACCGGCATTCCCGGTCAACTCCTCGCCGTCAGACAGCATTACCACGGCCCGGCTGTTGCCTTCGGCTCCGGAAAACGCTTTCAATACCAGCTTTAACGCCTCCTGCACATTGGTTCCGCCCAGCGGAATCGAGTCCGGCGATACATCATCTAATGCCAACTCCACACTGGCCTGGTCATTGGTCAACGGGCAGCTTAACATGGCGGCGCCGGAAAACGCCACCAACGCAAATCTGTCGCGCGGATTGTCCTTCATAATCTCTTTAATCATAAATTTGGCATGAGTCAAACGAGACGGTGCGGTGTCTTCCGCCAACATGCTTTTGGAGACATCCAGCACAAAAACAATGTCCCGACCCGAACCGGACAAATCGGTGCGAATCTCACCCCACCACGGCCGAGCCGCCGTGAGACTTAAAAACAGCACCGTAAGCAACAGCAATGCATAACGCAACTGGCGTTTAAAAGGCGACAATATCACCTTTCCGCCCACACCTTTACATTGCGGCAACTCCTGCAATGCTCGTTTACGTTTGCTTACGGCATAGGCGATAAGCCCACCCGCCGCCAACAACAGTAACGGCAACAGCAGCAACATGATAATATTTAAAAATTTCATATTTACAACTCTCCATTATATTACGGTAAACGCAATTTTACGGTACATTCCAGCGAAAATCCGACTAACAGCAAGCACAGCGCCGCCAATGCAAGATTTGGCGCATAATGATGATAATCAACAATTTTAGGTTGTTCTAAACTGGTTTTTTCCAATTTATTAATTTCATCCATTACTTCAATCAAGCCGGTTTCATCCGAGGCATGAAAATAACGCCCGCCGGTTATTTGAGCAATTTTGCGCAGTAACGGTTCATCAAATTCCGATGGTACCTGCTCAAAAGACAACCCGTTCCAGCCCCGGTGCGGAAATACCGCCCGCTCGCCGCCAATGCCGACGGTGTAAATCACCACATCTTTGGCCTTGGCCAGTTCCGCCGCTTCCAATGGAGTGGCCGCATGCTGAACATTGTTCACGCCGTCGGTAAACAACACCAGCACCCGGCGTGGCGCCGTTGATTTGCCCAACCGCTTTACACCCGCAATAATCGGTGAGGTTATTCCGGTGGAGGAGCTGTACAAACAGTTAGGCTCCAAACTGTTCAATAAATCCACAATCAAACCGTGGTCCAGCGTGGGCGGAGCAAAACTGTACGCCGCTTCCGCAAAACCGATTAACCCGAAACGATCGTTGGGGCGTTGTTCCACAAACTTGGTCAAGGCCTCTTTTGCTACGTTTAACCGATTTCTGATTACGCCGGATTTTATGGCTTTTGCAATCCCGCTTTGCGTATCAATGCCCTTTGGCAAGTCGAAAATATCCATACTGCCGGACAAATCCAGTGCCAGCATAATATCAATGCCTTCGGTTCTGATTACCAAATGCTCGGTGCCCCAGCGAGGCTGAGCCAACCCCAGCAACAACAGACCCAACGCCGCAAAATAGCACCAATATGACCACGAAAACCACTTTTTACGTTTTACCGTTGAAGATTTCCGATATGCTTCCGCACCCGGCACCAATACACTCGGTTCCCGCCGGAAACGCCACACCCACCAGAAAACCAACGGCCAAACCAGCAGTGCCAACAATAAATATGGATAGGTAAAACTAAACATTTTTTACCTCCTTATCCGGAGCCGCCGCCGGTATTGTCTCTTTTATCAGCGTTTCGGCCTTGGTTATGGCATTGGCCACCGCCGCTTCACCGGGTTGCATTTTGGCAAATTTAACCAAATCCGCCGCCTCCATAAACTCACTTAAACTCTGCTTTTGCGCATCGTTCAGCACGACATCGGAAAAACGCAGCGTATGCAGAAATTCCGGTGTTGTACTGATGGTGGCCGGTAATAAAAACCGTTTTTCCAGATAACGCCGCAAAATATCGCTTAACCGGGTATAAGTGTAGTTAAAATTGCCGTCTTTACTTTCCAATCGCAATTTTGCCAGTTCATTCAGCGCCACTTGCCATGCCGTCGGCGGAGCCAGAATTTCTACCGCTTTCCGTTTTATCAGCTTATAAATCACCAGCATAATCATGCCGCTGATAATAATGATTAAAAACGCAAAGAATAAATACCGGTAATTTAATTCCGCAATGGACAATTCGCCCGCCAAAGGCAATTCCGCCGTTTTATCCACCGCCAACTCCGCTACCGTCAAAGTCGGAAACGCCATATTCTGTACCGCCGGAGAAAGTTCCATGGTAGCCTGCGGCCGTTCATACTGAAAATTAACTTCGCCTAATTCCAACTCCCCGGTTCGATACGGCACTAACGTTATTTCCACCGTTTTATCCACATATCCCCAGTGGAAATAATCACTTTTTATGCCGGGTTCGCCCACCATAAAAGTGCCGTTGCCTTCTTTGTATTCGGGAATAACCCCAACCAGTTTCTGCCCCCACGGAATCGACAACTGGCATATTGCGGTTACCTTATCGCCCAGAGCGGTTTTTTCCGGCATAAATGTAATTGATTTTACCACTTCCACTTCGCCCTGTTCGGCCGTTGCGGATTTTTTAAACCAATATGCGCCAAAGCCGCCGACTAAAATCATCAGCAACAATGCCAGACTGCGCCAAAGCCATCTTTTTATTTTATGCATACTCATATTTCCGCCTCACTTTCTGCGCCGGCGGCGATGCCGGAAAAAGTTGATCATGGCTGGAAGAGCATCTTTATCGGCGGCAATTTCCACTAAATCCACTCCGGATTTACGGCAATTATCCCGCCGCATCTGCACTAAATAGGCGGCTTCGGCGGCAAATTTTCCGGCCTGAGCCGTACCGTCATACTCCACCATCTCGCCGGTTTCGGCATCTTCCGCCCAAAAACCAGGCAATGCGGCCGGCATTGTTACCTCCGCCGGGTCAAGTGTATGAAGCACCACCACATCATGACGGTTATTTAAGATTCGCAAAGACTTGGTGTACTCTTTTTCATCTATCAAGTCTGAAATCACAAACACCACACTGCGTCCCTTAAGATAATTGACGGCAGACTTTAAGGCGCTATTAAGATTAGTTCCGGCGTGTACGGCGTCGTGCGCCACTAATTCACGAATAACCCGCAAACCGTGTTTTTTACTGCTTCGAGGCGCAATAAACAACTCGACTTCGCTGGAAAACAGCAGTAAGCCGACTTTATCATTATTGCGGATAGCACTTAACGCCAGCATTGCGGCGGCCTCTACCGCCCGCTCTTTCTTGCTTTCGCTCCCCGACGCAAAATCACCGGAACGCGATACATCCACCAACAGCATAACGGTAAGTTCACGTTCTTCCATATATTTCTTGACGAACGGCGATCCGATTCGTGCGGTAACATTCCAGTCAATATCCCGGCTGTCATCGTTTTCAGTATATTCGCGGACTTCATCAAACTCAATCCCGCGCCCCTGAAAAACGCTTTTATAAGCACCGCCAATGGCTTCATCCACCTCACGATTAGTGCGAATCTCCAAACGCCGAACCTTTTTCAAAAGTTCCGCAGTTTCCATAACGCACCTCCTCTTTACGGTGTACGCAGTTCATTAAGCATCCGGCCGATAATGTCGTCGCTGGACAAATCTTCGGCCTCGGCCTCATAGCTGAGGGTTAAGCGATGGCGTAAAACATCAAACGCCACACTCTTGACATCTTGCGGCACCACATAAGCACGGCCGCTCATAAACGCCAGCGTTTTTGCCGCCAACGCCAAGGCGATGCCGGAACGGGGTGAAGCACCAACTTCAATCAAAGCACTTAAAAAGTCCAGCTTGGCTTCACTTTGCCGTTTAGACAACTCCGCCTGCCGACTGGGACGGGTGGCATTTACAATGTCCAGAATATATTCCATAATCTTTTCATCAATATATACCAAGTCCATACATTTGCGCCCCTCCATAATATCTGCCATGCGAGCAACCTGCATCGCTTTAATATGCAGTTCCGGGTGCGCCATGCGTTCCAAAATCAACCGTTCTTCGTTACGGGCCGGATAATCAATTTTCAACTTCATCATAAACCGGTCCACCTGAGCTTCCGGCAATGGATAGGTGCCTTCCTGTTCAATCGGGTTCTGAGTGGCCATAACCAGAAACGGTGCCGGTAAGCGATGAGTTTCTCCGGCAATAGTAATCTGTTTTTCCTGCATACACTCCAGCAGAGCGCTTTGCACTTTAGCCGGCGCACGGTTAATTTCGTCCGCCAGTACAATATTGGCGAACACCGGGCCTAATCTGGTAGAAAAATCGTGGGTGTCGGCATTGTAGATTCTGGTACCGATCAAGTCCGCCGGCAGTAAATCCGGCGTAAACTGCAACCGGGCGAACGACCCGTCCACACACTCCGCCAAGGTTTTAACCGCCAAGGTTTTAGCCAAACCCGGCACCCCTTCCAGCAGTACATGCCCGCCGGCAATCAAGGCCATGATTAAACGGTCTATCAAGACCTCCTGCCCGGCAATTACACGACTCATTTCAGTACGCAAAGCCGGAATAAAGGCCGACTTTTCACGCACTACAGCTTGAATTTCCTGAATGTTGCTTTCCTGCATAATCTTTCCTCCTCCAAAAGAAATTATACCTCTGTTCCCCAACAGAATCTTTTTTTCGGCTCAATAAGGCAATCACGCCTTATTAAAGCCGTTTTTTATGTTTCAAGCCACCATCCCCATAACGGCCTGAAACATTCTACTTTTTTACAACAGTCTTAAAAGCGGTAAATGTATCGCCTTCTTTCATAAATTTATCATCAACTACATCTAAAGTCAATAGCAACAAACCATTTTCTTCTGTAATTTCCGCAATTCGGCAGGCGCCGTCACGATAATTATCAAAGAAAATGTAATTAATATTGGCCAAATTTTCATCTTTGGTTAATTTGACCATGATTTTATTAGTTTTGTTCGGCATTATATCAACAATTTTGCCATAAATTTTATCCGAACATTCCACCTGCCAGCCATTTTTGCCCAAACGCACCACGCTGTAACCCGGCGCCAACTGCACATCCGGATAATCCGGCAAACTGACGGCAACATCCTGATAATTCACCGCCGCCAAATCTACGCCGCCGTCATACTCCACTTTAAGCACCACGGCATCGCCGTTCACCGGAATACGGCTAACTTTATGCACCTTTTCCGAAGCCGAAATCACTCCGGCAAAGTCGCTTTTGCCATCCCGTACCCGACTGGAAAAATGCGCTAAATCCACCTCTCTGGCGGGTTGACTGCGAATACGATTGCCCGGAACTTTACTTAACAGCAGCTCCTCGTCCGCCTCTGGAGTCCAGAATAAACGTGTAACTATGCCTTTATTATTCCAACTCATTACCGGCATTTCCGCAACCGGAAATTTCTTTACCGGAACCACATAATCGGCGCCGTTAAAGTAACCGTCAGTGCCAAAACTTAATTTTTCCGCCGTAGCCGGACTCGGAGTAAGCAACTCATTTCCGCCCTCAATCTGAAGCGTATATAAATGCTCTTTGCCGCCCCTGACCCGATTTATGTCCACCACATAATGATTGTTTTCATCAATGGAAATCAGGAACAACGCCCGGCGGTCATCTTTCAGGTCCGGGAACGCATTAGCCCCCTCGCCGGCGGCAATCTGCACAAATTCCGACTCGCTTAACGCCAGCAATTTGCCTTGGCGTGAGGTTTTGGGCAACTGACCGTCCACCGTAACCATATTATGCGCCAAAGGCGCCACCTGCCAGCGCCGGATCGGATGCGCCCAGCCCATATAACCGTAATCGATCACCAACTCCCGGTTATGGTCATAAAAACTGAAATTTAAATTGGCCAAATGTGAATGCCCGTTCGGGTAAAATCCATAGTCAAATATCAACGCCGTGGACTTGGAATTATGCTGCGGACGCAGAAATACCCAGTTAGACCCCGCCACCACATGAGTGGAATTAATTCTTTTCAGCTCATTTTCATCAACCTCCGGCAGTTTGGCATCACGTTTAAATACCGAATATTCCGTGCCGCCGGCCAAATTAACCGCATTGCTTAATAACGCCAAATTTCGTGCCGTCGGATAATTCCGGTAAGTAAGCTCCGCATATTGCGCCGGAAATGCATCAAACATAGTGGAGTCATTTACCGGCGGCGGATACCCGTCCGGCATAATTTGATAGGCCAGAGAAATAAAGATATTCCGCCATAAGCTGGTGTCAATACGCTCATCTTCGGGCAACAACCGGTTATAAGCGTTAATTACCTCGGTCAACTGCAATAACGGCGTATTACTCATAATACAGTACGAGGCCGAATTTTCATTCCAAACCCCGTCCCGATAATACATTTTCTTAATCATCGGAATAAACGAACCTTCGCCGTTCAACACATAATTGCGCATTAAATCATCATTTTTCAGTAACACTGCGCAAATTGCGGCGGCGGTCTGATGCGCCGGAACCGCATTGGTGGTAACGTCGGCATCCGGACGGTGAGCGGCAATCAGATTGACGTATTCACGGAAAATTCCGTTCTCAATTTTCACCTTGTCCTCAGCCGAATAACAGCCGGAGTCGGCAGTGAGGTCGTATGCTATCGCCATATTGGCAATGCGCACGCTGTCGCCGAATTTCCAGCCGCCCAGTTTGCCGGCCATATAGTTAAATTCCGCCGATTCATACACAAACGGGCGGAATTTCAGCGTATAATTCGGATAAACCTCTGCAAAACGCACCAAAACATCATGCACTCTTTGGGCATATTCCATCTCGCCGGTAAGTGCATAAATATTCGCCGCCGTGGCAATGTGATTGCTGGGCTGGAATTGACGATTCCGCAATGCCCCACTTAAAAAATAACGATTACCCATATCGTCATCGCCCAACTTCATCCGGCGTTCACCTTCGAAAAACGTTAAAGTTTTATTGCGCCCGGTGGTTCCGATGGGAAAAACCGCACTGCCTTTTTCCTCCAGTTCCGCCGACGGATACAACGCCTTGCAATAACGGCACTCTATACTTTTACCATCACTGCGCAAAACCCAGGAGTCATCACCCTTGCCGCACTTGGGGCAACCGACAAAGTTAAAGATATCATCTACCGGTATCATCAATTCCAAGTCATAAGTCATAAACTGTTTGGTTCGTTCACGGGCGGTATTCAGCACCTTTTTCGCCCAGTCATAACGCTTTACATTATCACGCCCGCGCTCAATATCTTCAGCCGAATAAATGGTGGCCGGGTGTTTTATATCAACCGGGATTTCGGCATATTCCAACACCGGAAAACGGTCAAACTCCGCCGGAATTTCGGCCGCCAAATTCTTTACCGACACCTTCAGTTCCACATTGTTCACAATTGTACCGATGGTAATGCGTACCCGGTCAATTTGCGTGGCCGGTTCTTCCGCCAATCCGGTTACCCGCCATTGCGGCTGCTGTTTCTTGGCCTGCTTCGGATTCAACACAAAATTCTTCGCCGTTCCGTCTATCGCCTTCCCCCATGTAACAAAGCCTATGCAAGGCTTTTCACTGCCTTTATTCAGAAAATCAATACTGAAAAAATCCATGTTTTCCGGCGTAAAGCTCTGGGCGGTAAAACTGATTTTTTTACCGGATATATCCACTGGCTCCGCCAATTTAAGCTCATAACTGATAAATTTATTGTCATCTTTAGTCTCGGTTATTCCGCCAAAAACAATTTCCGATTTCGGCAGTTCCGCCGCAAACAAGGCACTTCCGGCAATAAACAAAACCGCAAGGCAAATTAAATTCTTCTTCATGTTTATTCCACTGCTTAACAAAGTTATTATCCGCTAAAAAAATGGCCGGAAATAAATTCCGGTCATTTTAGTTCACATACTACTTAATCAAATTCAGGCGTCTTAAAGTGGCCGCCAACTTTTCCCGATTTGCCGAGCCAAGTTCACATAACGGCAAACGATACTCTTCATTAATCAAGCCGCACATGGCCATTGCCGCTTTAATCGGAATCGGATTGGTTTCCACAAACTGATCACGGAAAAAGCAATATAATTTTTTATTCAACGCCAACGCTTCGGCATTTTTGCCCTCGGCAAACAACTTCACCAGCTTAGCCATCTCGGCCGGCAACAAGTTGGAGGTTACGCTGATTACCCCCGCCGCCCCTACCGACATCATCGGTAAAGTCAACGCATCATCACCGCTCAATACCGTAATATCGCAACCGTCTAAAATTGCCGAAACCCGTTCCGCACTGCCGGCGGCCTCTTTAATCCCAACAATCATTGAACTTGCCTTGCGCAACCGCACCACGGTGTCCACATTAATCGGCACTCCACTGCGGCCCGGCACGTTATACAGCACCACCGGCAATTCGGTTTTTTCCGCCACACTCATAAAGTGCCGGTACAAACCTTCCTGAGTCGGTTTATTATAGTAAGGCGTAACCTGTAACGAGGCATCCGCCCCCATCGCCTTGGCTTTTAAGGTCATCTCAATTGCCTCATGCGTGGAGTTGGCTCCCGTTCCGGCGATGATTTGACAACGCCGCCCGGCCACCTTAATCGTTTCTTCTATCACCTTAAGATGCTCTTCATAAGTCAACGTTGGGGATTCGCCGGTTGTACCTACCGGAACAATACCCGCCACGCCGCCGGCCACCTGCATTTCCACCAGTTCACGCAGTTTGCCGTAATCCACCTGCCCGTTGCTGAACGGTGTGATTAATGCGGTGTAAACACCTCTGAGTTCCATCTTAGTATCCTCCATATAAATAAATTATTTTTTCAATTCTTCAATCATCTGTTCTACACGGCTTAACTTATCTTTAAGGTCAGCCAAATGAGTTTTTGCATCGGCCACCACCTGTTCCGGGGCTTTAGCCAGAAAGCGTTCATTGCTTAACTTGGCTTCAGACGATGCAATCCATTTTTCATACTCCCGGCGTTGATTCCCCAGTTTCGTAAGTTCGGCATCAACATCAATCAGTCCGGCCAACGGCAGATAAATCGTGCCGATGTTGGCTAAAGCTGACGGAGCAACACCATTTTTCTCCGCATCAAAGTCCTGCAATCCCAACTCGATCTGTTCCGCACTTAACAAGTAGCGCAACGAATCGGACTGAGCGGCCAGAAAATCTTCGGCCTCCTGAGATACCGCTTTGACGTAAAAATTAACTTTCTTATTATCCGCAACGCCATAACTGCTGCGTAAAGCTCTGCCCAATGTAACCAGCTGGAATTTGCTGGAAACTTCTTCCATCAACTCCGGCTGAGTCGCCGTAAAGTCCGGCAGATTCTTCCGCACCATATCCTGCGGGTACGCTTCATTCATAATACTTTCTTCCGCTTCCAGATAGCCCATGGAGTGCGCCAGTTCTTCAGTAACAAACGGCATAAACGGGTGCAGTAAACGCAACACTTTAAAGATGACAAAATCCAGCACCTTTAAGGCCTGTTCCTTCGCTTCGCCACCCTGCCATAAGCGCACTTTTTCGGCCTCGACAAACCAGTCGCAAACATTGCTCCAAACCAGTTCGTAGATGTCGTGAGCCGCCGTATGGAACCGGAAATCCGCCAAACTGGTATTGACGCTTTTCACCGCATCGTTCATCTTGGCTAAAATCCACTTTTCATCCGCCGTCAGCTTGCCGCAGTCCACGCCGGACAAATCACGGCAACTCCCGGTCGGAGCTCCCTGCATCTGCCGGAAACGACAGAAATTCCATAACTTATTGGCAAAATTACGCCCTAATTCGCACTTTTCATTACTATACCGAATATCCATGCCCACCGGAGCAATGTAGATAATGGAGAAACGCAGTGCATCCGCCCCGTACTCATCAATAACATCCAGCGGGTCCGGAGAATTACCTAAAGATTTTGATAATTTCCGCCCCAGTTCATCACGGATAATACTGGTGAAATACACATTACGGAACGGAATATTACCCTTAAATTCACAACCCGCCATAATCATACGAGCCACCCAGAAGAAGATAATATCCGGCCCGGTTACCAAGTCGCAAGTCGGATAAAAATACTGGAGTTCCTCCGTCTTTTCCGGCCAGCCCATTACCGAGAACGGCCACAGCCAGGAGCTGAACCAGGTATCCAGTACATCCACCTCCTGCCGCCATTCGCCCGGTGCGGTCGGGGCTTCCATCCCCACATACATTTCGCCGGTGGCGTCATTATACCAAGCCGGAATCCGGTGCCCCCACCAAATCTGCCGGCTTATGCACCAGTCCTGAATATTTTCCATCCAGTGGAAATAAGTTTTGCTCCAGCGTTCGGGATAAAACTTGATTTCGCCGCTCTTAACCGCTTCAATCGCCGGTTTCGCCAGCTCCTTCATATTACAGAACCACTGATAACTGATCAAAGTTTCAATCGGCACATCGCCACGTTCGGAATAACCAACCGCATGTTTAATCGGCTCAACCTCTATCACCAAGCCCAGCTTATCGAGTTCCTGCATTACCTTTTCACGGGCGGCAAAACGATCCAGCGAGGCAAATTCCGCCCCGCAACGGTCGTTTAACGACGCATCCGGATTCATGATATTAATCACTTCCAGATTATGTCTTTTACCAACCATAAAGTCATTCGGGTCATGTGCCGGAGTAATTTTTACGCAGCCGGAGCCTTTTTCCGGGTCGGCATGTTCATCGCCGATAATCGGAATTTCACGATCCGTCAGCGGCAATTTTACCATTTTGCCAATCAAGTGTTTATAGCGTTCATCATTCGGATGCACCGCCACGGCGGTATCGCCGAACATGGTTTCCGGACGGGTAGTGGCAATTTCCAAAAATCCCGAACCATCGGCCAACGGGTACTTAATATGGTAAAACTTGCCGTCTACATCCTTATAAATAACCTCTTCGTCCGACAATGCGGTTCTGGACACCGGGCACCAGTTAATCATGCGCTGACCACGGTAAATATAACCCTTATTATAGAGTTCCACAAATACCTTGCGCACCGCTTCCGACAAACCTTCATCCATGGTAAAACGTTCCCGTTCCCAGTCGCACGCCGTGCCTAATTTGCGGAGCTGCTGAATAATAGTGCCGCCGTATTTGCCGCGCCATTCCCAAACTTTTTCAATAAATTTTTCGCGCCCCAAATCATCACGCCCCGGTTCGCCGGCCTGCCGCAAGGTACGTTCCACCTTGGCTTCAGTGGCAATACCGGCGTGGTCGGTACCCGGAAACCAGCAGGTTTCATAACCGCACATCTTATGATGCCGAATCAGAATATCCTGTAAAGTATTATTCAACACATGCCCCAAATGCAAAATGCCGGTAACGTTCGGCGGCGGAATCACAATACTGTACGCCGGTTTATCCGGGTTCGGTTTACCGTGGAAGAGTTTATTATCTTCCCAAAATTTATACCACTTGGCTTCCGCCTCGCCCGGCGAATATGCCTTGGAGAGTTCGTTGAACGCGCTCATTGTTATTGCTCCCGATATATTAAAAATTTACATATAAAAATCCACTCATAAACGTATTAATATACACCACACATTGTTACTTTTAAAGTATGTTTTCCGGCCTGCAGGTAGCTTTTTTAGGATTTTTATCCATATTACGGCGTGTTTTTTGCCAAAAGTGTGTTACATTATCAAAAAGCGGAGATATTTTACAATGAAAAAGATAGTTTTAGCAAGTTTATTTTTAGCTGTTGCCGGTCTGATTTCCGGCTGTCGAACCTCTAATGTGGAAGTTACTTATTGTAAATCTCCACGTACTTTGCCGGAGGGGGAAGTGGTGGCGTTTTTACATGGCGACAACTCGTGTTATTATCTGTTTAATCTGATTCCGGTCTGGTGCGGCAATCCGGCTCGGCCGAACACCGGCGATTATTACGTTTTTGCCGACCGGTTGTCCGAACTTAGAAATGAAGCCATGCTGCAGAAAGTTGCCAAAGACATTAAAGCGGATCAACTGGTTGATTTGAAGCATAAGCGTTATTCCAGCGGCTGGAACACGTTAGGTTTGGTGTGGACCGATGTTATTGTTTCAACGGCAACCGCAACGAAAAAGCCGTAGATGGTTCAACACATAATATGACGGCCGTCCCGATAAAAATACAGCTTGCGGCCTGAAAAAAGTAGTTCACCGGGTTACCGAAGTGTCCGGTTCCGGCCAATAAAGTGTCGTTCATGGTCAGCATTAGAATGAACATAAAATAGTATATCGGATAATTTCCGGTACGGTTCAGCACATAAAACTCGCTGAAGCCGATCAGCGGCACTAAATATAAAAACCGGTAATCAAAATAGACTGCACCCTGCATTACCGCCACCGCCAGCAGAACGCCAAACGGCGTAAGCAGACCACGTTGCCACGCTAATTGACGCAGTTCCGTGCCGACATTACCGCCGGAACAGGCTAAGCCCACACTCATGGTTATCCAGAAAGACTCCTCCCAGCCGGTAATTTCCACTAAATAATAGGCCAAAGTAAACATTACAGTGCGCCGCCATACCGCTCCGTTATCCAAAGGCGGCACGGTCGGAATTATCACCATATCGGACGGCCAGCAAAAAAGTTTCTCAAAAACTATATACAGCAAGGCAATTATCAGCGACGCCACAAACAACGAAATTGCCGCATCAGCACTGTTTATATAGCTGACATACCCCACATTCATTAGTCCGGCCAGCATAATACTGCAGGCGCTGATCGTGTTTTTCAGGTATTTATGCAGTAAATACGCCACGGTTGCCACATATATCAAGGCTAATAAGTTATGGTTTGCGGTAAGCTCAAAACCCCACATGATTAAGGCCGAAAGTGAACAGTTACGCACAAAACCCCAGCCCCGCCGCATAGTTGACGGTTCTGACATTGCGCCGCAACTAACCAACAGCGGACCCATAAAATTGACCAGTCCTAAATACGGGTGCCGCCACACGATAAACAGCACAGCGCCGGTAATTGCGGCGTTCACCATCATTAAAGCCCGGAACAGGGCTAAGCGGCGACTCACTGTTGCCATTGGAACACCCGCCACAAAATTTGTTCAAACAATTTGCTTGCCCCCTCCAACTCCACATAGGCACTGCCGCCTAAATGGAGCGGATACCCGGTCATATCATCGGTTATGCGGATTTGCACGGGGAAACGCTGCGGCAATAAAAACCATTGATTCTCTTTTTCCACCACTGCCACGCCGGTTGTCGGATCCGTCAAGCGACGCTCCGCCCCCCAGTTGATGTTCTCCACCACGCCATGAAATGTTTTGCCGGGGTACTGCCACAGCCAGATACGGGCTTTTTGCCCGGCATGGACTTCAGACAGACTGGTTTCTTCAAAATTAGCCTGAATAAAAAAGGCGTCGGCCGGCACAAAAGCACACAGCACCTGCCCCGGCTTATAGTAGCCGCCGGGCGCAATGAACATATTCATAATATAACCGTCGGAAAAAGCGGTAACCACGGTTTCTTCCAGATAAATTTCCGCCAAACTTAAATTGGCCTCCAGTTGTTTTATCTGGGCGGCATAAGTGGTGCATTCGGCTTCCAGAACCAGAATCTGCTGTTGTTTGGCCTGCAAATCCGCCTCGCTTTTTTTCATTGCCTGCCGCCGTTCTTCGGCATACGCCTGCGATATGGCTTCCGACGCATACATCTCATCGGCTCGTTGCGACAAATATGCATCGTTGGCCAATACTGCTTTACATGCCTCAATTTCGGCATTCAATACCATAATTTTAGCTTGCGTGGCCTGCAACTCGGCAGACTTGGCACTGATGGCGTGTGTCAGCTCTTCCACCTTCAGTTGATACGGCGGCTGAAACACGGTGAACAACGGGTCGCCGTTATGCACAAACTGATTGTTTACCACATGCACCTTGGTGATGTAGCCCTCCACCCACAGCGACACCGCCCGCACATTGGCCACGACAAACGCATTTTGCGTAAACGGGCTTAAATGTCGCATCAAATAATAGCCGCCGCAACTGCCGGCCAGCAGCAGTATAATGAACAGCAAGATGTTACGCCGGAAAAACCCGGCCTTTTTTTCGGTTTTAACTTCACTCATTCCGCCCCTCCTCCTCTGCGTCTAAATAGACATCAATATTAACTGCGGCATTTAACTGCGCCACCGACTTTTGCGTATCCACCAAACTTACCGCCAGAGAATTCTGCGCCTGCACCAGCACATTCTGCGCCTCATTCAAACGGGTTATGGTAACATTACCGGCCCAATATTCCACCGTAACCAAGTCTCGCTGTTCCGTAACATACTGCAACTGCTCCTGATAAAATTTTACCAGACTGATATTGGTTTGCAGTGTTTCACAGCCAATCCGCACCTCATTTATTGCCCGCAGAGCGGCGGCATCTAAATTCAACACCGCCTGCTCTTCCAGATATTTATATTCCCGATACTGATTGTACTTATCCAACCCGTCAAACAACAGCCAGCTGGCCGTGGCGCCGTAATCGACATTAAAGCTGTTCCAGCCCCGATGGTTTAAATCCGCCCCCCGATAGTTGTATAAATTAGTATCATATCCAGTGCCGCCGTAAGCTGACACCGTTGGCAAATAAGCGGAAAGTTTACTCCATTTTTGATAGTTCAGACTTTCAATCTCCTGCCGTAATTTCTGCAAGTCCGGCCGCCACTCCAGCGCCGTGCTTAAGTATACCGCCACCGGCAATAAGTTGGGCGGCGGCAACTCATTCAGGCGGGGAAACTTTACCTGCGCCGGAATCGTGCCGGACGGCTCGCCAAGCAGTACCGCCAACGCGTATAAGGCAATCTGATACTGCTCTTTGGCTTGAACAACTTGAATTTCCGCCTGCAAATGCAGAACCTTAAAGTTCAATAAACTGCTCTTGGAAATATGCCCGGCAATATAACGGGACTCGGCTTGACTGAGGTTGGACAGTTGATACACCAAATTAGCGTCGGCAATTTCACAATTTGCTTCAGCCAGCAAAATATCCCAGTATGCATACGCCACCGCCCGCTGTAACAGCCGCTTTACGTTTAAGGTTTCATACTTCTGCGCCGCCACATCGGTACGAGCCGCCAAAGTCCGCAGTTCTCTGGCAAAACCGTCAAACAACAGCCAGGAGCCGCGCAAGCCGACATTAGTGGTAAATTCATTATCATGCGGCACAATCAGTTCCGGCGGATTTTTTAAAGCTGAATTCTGCAGTACCGTATCGCCGATATTTCCAGACAATACCACTCCCGGCGCATACGCCGCCAGCGTTTGATAATACGCCATCCGAGCCGCATCCACCCTTAAAAAACAGCTGTTATAATCCGGATTGTTTGCCACGGCTATCGCAATAGCAACAGGCAGAGTTAAAGTATCTACGGCCAGCAATTCAGCCGTAACCCTCCCCTGCTGTTCGTCCAGCACCTCTTGATTCGTATCGAGCGGCGCCCGGACACAACCGCTAAGCCACAGCAACACTCCGGCAATGACCAATGCAATCACTGCCATAAAAATTTCTCCCTCTGAGAAAATAAAATAGCATGATTATCATAAAGGTCAAGCGATTAAAAGTTATTAGCGGACAAATAATTTATGGACAATATTATTTTTTAACATTTTGCTTATTTGCACGGTTAAACCGTAAAATTAACAACGTAATATCGTCAGATTGTTCACAATTTACCGCAAAATCAGCTACGTCATCCAGCACGGCGTTCAACATTTCCGCCGGAGTTTTACCATCTTTAATCAATCTACAGCTCAAATCACGCAAATGACTTAAGGTATACATTTCATTCCGGCTGTTAAATGCCTCCGTAACTCCGTCGGTATACAGCATTAATGTATCGCCGGAGTCCAGCGTAACTACGCTCTGCTTATATTCGCACTCCATAATCCCTAACGGTGCGCCGTGCAGTTTTACCAAATCTTCACACGAGCCATCCCGCCGCAGACACAACGGCGGATTATGCCCGGCATTACAATATTCCAGTTCGCCGCTGTCTAAATCCAGAATCCCCAACCAGCAGGTAATAAACATCATCGCATTATTATTCTGCGCCAGCATACTGTTCAGCCGGCGGATTATGGCCGCCGGATTATGAACCTGACTGGAGATATTACGCTGTAATGTTTCCGCAATCGCCATAAACAACGCCGCCGCAATCCCCTTGCCGGATACGTCGCCAATCATCAACAGCAGTTTATTTTCCGTTAAAAAGAAAATATCATACATGTCGCCGCCAATGGCTCGAGCCGGTTTCAACGCCGGAGCCACGGAAAATTGCGGACAATCCGGCAACGGCGGCAGTAATTTGGGTAAAATATCACATTGAATTGTTTTGGCGGCATTAAGTTCCGCCTCAATTTTTTCCCGTACCGACACATTACGTTCCAACTGCACCATATAATCGATAAGTTCTTTGCGCATAACCTCAAACGAACGGCTTAATTCGCCAATTTCATCGCCGGTTACCAGACCTGGAAGTTCGGCGGTAAAATCCCCCTGCCCGATTTTGCGTGCCGCTTTTGTCAACTGCACCAGCGGCTTACTCATGCGGCGAGCCACTAAACAAATCCCCAATATCGCCGCGGCCATTACCAGCAAATAAATTAACAACCCGTACAGTAAATACTCCGACAACTGCATCTGCACCCAGTCCGCCGGCACCGCCACACACACCTTCCAGCCGTTACGCACCGTGGTATCAAAAAATATCTGCGTCCCGTGCGAAAAAAACGGTAAAGTATTGAAAACCGCCGTACCCTCATCCGGATCCGCCATCATTTTCCTTGCCTGTTTCCGCTCGTTTTTATTATTGCCCTGCTCATAAAGCAGACTGAACAGAGTTTGATTATTCTCTATTTCAGCATCCTGATGCACCACAATATCGGCAAATTTGGTCATTAAAAAGCCATAACCAACCCCCTTTAACGTAATTTCATGAATCATCGGCCGCAACTGTTCAATATCAATATCCACCACCACTACGCCGCCGAAAACCCGGTTGCCGGCCGCATTGGTAACATAAAACGGCGTGGAATATACCAGCAGCCAGCGATTCAAACCACCTTCAGACATAAATGGATTAGCCCATAAACCGAACCCCAGATTTTTCGGCATCACATACCAGTCACGATAAAAATACCGCATTTTTTCACCGTCAATTTTATCCGCAAACACGGTGCCGTCCGGAGATTTTTTGGTTAAAAATGAACAATACTCCTCAGTTGGATACAGCATATACGGTTCAAACGAAACATTAATCGCCACCAGACGGGGATCAATTCCCGTTAAATTTTTGTGCGTATTCACGATTAAGTCTTTTATCTCTTCCGGAGTCAATTTATTAGACTCCAACGCCTGCGCCAACACATCGGCACTGGCTTCGGCCCGAATCATAATATTATCCAGCCGGGCGGCAATATCAATCGCCTGAGCCATCCCGCCGCGCTCCAGCTGACGAT
>CAZEHZ010000021.1:0-27248 GCA_964512385.1 uncultured Victivallaceae bacterium
TGGACTGTTTCGTAATGAAATAAATGATTTTTCTGCCGGAACGTAACTGTATAGTTCGCCTTGGGCGAGATTAAAGTACCAACCATGTAATGACAGAGTTCTGTTCGCTACTTTTTGGGCAATCCATGGAAAACTTAATAGATTTTCTAAAGATAAGAGAATTGAGGCTTCTTCGCAGGCTTGACAACGTTGAGGCAAACTCGTTAAATCCTTATCATGTATTACCGCATCACGCGCCGGCGCAGCCAAACTCAGCCAACTGCCGATAAAATCATCGCTGTAATTCAAACTGTCCGGCTCCAACAGGGTTTTAATGCCGCCGCAATCGGAGTGGCCTAAAATAATAATATGCTCCACCTGCAAATTTCTTACGGCATACTCCAAGGCCGAACTTACACCGTGATGCATACCAGACCCCGGCTCATAAGGGGGAACCAAGTTGGCGATATTGCGAATGACAAAAATATCGCCCGGTTCACAATTGGTCAACAATGCCGGATCAACTCGTGAATCAGAACATGCAATAACTAATACTTTCGGATGTTGCCCGGTACGTAACTTATGGTACAAGTTCTGGTTATTAGCGAAGTAATCCTGCTGAAAAACCCGGAATCCGTGTAAAAGTTTTCTGATGCTGTGATCCACGTTTGCTCCTGAAAAAGTTTATAGCGCGGCAAAGTCGGCAAAAATTATGTAGATAGATACCACAATCAGCAGTAGAATCGCTCCGGCCGCCGGAGCGTGCTTCCACGGTGTAATATTCACTGCCTTAACATCTTGCTGTACATATGGTTCCGCCAACGGTTTAAATTTGGCGTAAAACAGCATTATCGCGACCATGACCAGGAAAACAATTCCGCTGAAGTGATATGAATTCATTACTTTGGTATCAAAATCAGGTACGCACTGCCCGATGGTTAATAAAATGATACCGATGACCATGGCGACATTTGCCGCAATTGCGGGAGTTCGCTTGCTTAAAATTCCCACAATAATGACTGCCAGAATCGGGATGGCATAAATCGTGTTCATTTTTTGCAGATAATTAAAAATACTGTCGGTATTGCTTAAGAACGGAGCGATAATCACGGTGATGCCGGCAAAAATCCACCCGAATTTCTGCCCGGCTTTTACGACTTGGTGTTCCGAGGCGTGTTTATGCAACAGTTTTTTATAAATTCCTAAGCTGTATAAGGTTGAAATACTGTTTAAACAGGAGTTGAAACTGGAGAGAATTGCACCGAGCAGTGCCGCCGCAAAAAATCCTCGAAAACTGTCCGGCAAAACGGTATTTACCAAAGAGCCGTAAGCCGCCGCACTGTTGGGCACGCCGGACGCATTCAGCGGAATGCTCAAACGCCCTTGGGCATACAACGCATAGGCGATCATGCCCGGTAATACTAAATATAACGGGCCCAAGAGCTTGAAGGTAGCGGTCAATAGCACCCCTTTTTGACCTTCGGCTAATGAACTTGCGCCTAAAGTACGCTGAATGATTTGCTGATTGGTACACCAGTAAAAAACATTGATTAAAAGAACGCCGGTAAGAATTGTGGCGGCCGGGACTTCGCTGTTCGACGCTCCTAAAGAGTTAAATCGTCCTGCCATGGCGGGAGAGTTCGGCAAGGCTTTTACGCCGTCCAAAAAACTGCCGTCGCCTAAAAATTTATAGGCGAAATAGGCCATCAGCAGTCCGCCGGTGAGTAAGCCGACACCGTTCATGGTATCGGAAACCGCTACGGACTTCAATCCGCCCCATAAGGCGTAAATACCGCCGATAACGGCAATTAGAATAATAATGAGTTGAAGCGACAGCCAATTTCCGACGGACGAGTTAAAAATATCGGCAATAAAAGTTATCGAAGACGTTTTGGCCCACACATCTAACTGAAAAATATCAATCATGGCTCTGGCGCCGGTGTATAATAACATGGGCATCAGCACAATCATATATACCGCCAAAAACAGTATATTGGTGATAATGCTGGTATGACTGTTATAGCGCAGCTCTAAAAACTCTGGAACGGTGGTAATGCCGCTTTTCAGAAATTTGGGCAAAAAGAACAACGCCATTAAAACCAAAGCCACCACTGCGACCACTTCCCAGGCAAAAACGCTGAAGCCCTGGCTGAAAGCCGAACCGTTAAGGCCGACCATTTGTTCGGTGGAAAGATTGGTCAGCAGCAGAGAACCGGCGATGAACGGGAATGTCAAGGAGCGTCCGGCTAGAAAGAAACCGCTTTCGTTGGAGTGATTGGCGCGTCGCGTCATAATATATGTAATAATGGCGACTAATGCGGTGAACGCAAAAAAAGTGAATAATGACCAAAAAACCATAAACAACCTCCATTGTAGACAGAATTGTATTTGCAAACAATTTATCATGGCGACGGTTAAATGCAAGTGAAAATGAAAATATTATAAAAAAAATACTCAATCACGGTTAGTAATTGAGTATTGAAAATTTGATATGCGCAGTTATTATTGCATTTGAGCCGGGAGCAACACGCCGCGACGGTTCATAGCACGCGACTGGTTGTCAGTACCGTTTGCCGCCGGCATATCTTCGCCGTAGCTGATGGTGCGGATACGTTCCGCGCCCACACCGAAGTTGCCGAATGCATTCATGATGGAGATTGCACGGCGTTCACCCAACGCACGGTTGTATTCGTTAGTGCCGACATCGTCGGTATGGCCTTCAACGATAATACCGAGTTCCGGGAATTCGGCGATATATGAGGCAACCTGCTGAATTTTTTCCATTTCTTCATCTTTAATTGCGTCTTTATCGAAATCAAAGTAGATAATCGGGAAGTCAACGCCTTCAACTACCGGCCAACCGGCTTCATGCAGAGCACCGCCGGTTAAGGAGTCGCCATTGGCGCCGGTAACAAAGCCGTCAGGGTCGCTGAATCCGCTGCCGGCGGTGGCGTCAAAGCCGTTCACATTGGCTCCGCGGGAGCCGGGCATATCGCTAATAGCGCCGGGAATCTGACCGGTGGGGCCCAACTCATCCGGGGAATCATTGCGGATACAGCCGGACAAGAAGATTGCGGCACTGCAGATTGCACTTAAAACCAAAAATTTAGACAATTTCATCATTACCCTCCAAAAAAATAAATTGTTTGTTAATACATATTCTGTCATCACATATTAATGTATAGACAAAGTGGAATAATTCAATCGAAAAAATAAAAAAAATAGTGTTTTTTCTCGATATAGAATTAAACGGTGTTTAAAAATCGAATGGCGGTTTTTAAATAGAGCGGGAAAAAGCGAAATTAAAACGCAAAAAATATGATAAAAAAGCTAAAAACAGGTTGATTATTCAATGATTTGAATTATATTTAAAAAGTGTCCTGAATCCGTGGAATTCAGTCTGCCACCCTACGACAAAATGCAGCTTGGCCGGGCATGAGCAATGGAGCGGAGGCGGATTTATGTTGCAACCTTTTGTAATCAAGGATTATATAGTTATGAGTATTAACTGGGAAGAATTAGGGTTCGGGTATATGCCCGTGCGGTCAAACATTCGCTTTACTTATGAAAACGGCAAGTGGAGCGACGGCAGATTGTGTAATAATTATGATATCACCATGAACGTGGCGGCAAACTGCCTGCATTACGGGCAGGCGTTGTTTGAAGGCGGCAAGGCCTTTACTACGGCGGACGGGCGGGTTTGCGTGTTCCGGCCGGATGAAAATGCCCGCCGGATGAACTCCACCGCCCGGCATCTGGTTATGCCGGAATTCCCGGAAGACAAGTTTGTGGAAGCGGTTCGCACCGTGGTAAAAGACAATATTGATTTTGTGCCGCCATACGGTACCGGCGGGGCGTTGTATATTCGCCCGGTAATGTTTGGGGTATCGCCGCAAATCGGCGTAAAGGCCAGTGAAAAATATGAATTTGTAATTATGGTAGTGCCGGTTGGCGCCTATTATCGTGGCGGAATTAAACCGGTTCGGGCCATGATTCCGGAAAATTTAGACCGGGCGGCTCCGCACGGCACCGGGCATATTAAAGCGGCCGGCAACTACGCCGCCAGCTTGCTGCCCAGTAAGGTTGCCCATGAAAAAGACTGTTCCGTAGCACTGTTTCTGGACCCGAAAGAACATAAATATGTGGATGAATTCGGCACCAGCAACTTTATCGGCATCACCAAAGGCGGAGTTTATGTTACGCCGGAATCGCCGTCCATACTGCCCAGCATCACCAACAAATCATTAATGCAGGTGGCTAAGGATTTGGGAATCAAAACCGAACGCCGGCCGATTACGGTGGAGGAACTGGCGGATTTGGCCGAAGTCGGGGCATGCGGAACCGCCGTAGTGCTTACTCCGGTAAAAGAAATTCTGTATGGAGAAAAAACCTTTAAATACTCCGAAGAAATCGGGCCGGTGCTGAAAAAATTATATGACCACATGACAGGTATTCAGCATGGTACCGTACCGGATATTCATAACTGGTTGTTTGAAGTAAAATAAAACTCTCTGCCGCCGGATGCGCCGCAAGTTTCAGCGTAGGCATTCGGCAGACAGTGGATGGTGTGGAGAAGAGAGATGAGAATAATTAAGCGGGTGGCGGAGATGCAGCAGTATGCTCTGCAGTTGCGTGCCGCCGGAAAAACCATTGCCGTAGTGCCGACCATGGGGTATTTGCACGCCGGACATATGTCGTTATTGGACAATGCACGGCCCAGAGCCGATGTGCTGGTGGTAACGGTGTTTGTGAATCCCACCCAGTTCGGTCCCAACGAGGATTTGGATAAATATCCGCGTGACTTTGAACACGATTGCCAACTGTGCGAGGCTCATAAAGCCGATATCGTTTTTGCGCCGGAAGCCGATGAAATGTACGATAAAAATCGTTCCACCTGGGTGGTGGAGGAAGAGCTGGCTAAGCCGTTGTGCGGTAAGAGCCGGCCAATTCATTTCCGTGGTGTCTGTACGGTGGTCAGTAAGTTGTTTAATATTACGCAGGCCACGGTGGCGGTGTTCGGGCGGAAAGACGCTCAACAGGCGTTGGTGATTAAACGCATGGTAAGAGACTTGAATATGCCGGTAGAGATTGTAGTGGCGCCGTTGGTCAGAGATGCGGACAATGTGGCATTGAGTTCCCGTAACCGTTATTTGTCGGCCGCCGAGCGCAGTGCGGCGCAGGTTTTAAGCCGGGAACTGCTGGCCGCTGAACCGTTGCTGGCGGTTGGCGGAGTAAAAAAGGCGTTGGAATTAAAAGCGGAAATTGCCGGAAAAATTGCGGCCGCCGGCGGTAAAGTGGATTATGTGGAAGTATTGGACACGGAAAATTTAGGCGAATTAACCCCGGATAGCAAATCGGTATTGCTGGCGGTTGCGGCTTGGTTCGGGGCCACCCGCTTAATTGATAATGTGTGGGTAGATTTTATCCGTTGATGGGAAAGAGAAGGAAAAAATGATCAAACTCGATTATAAAAGTGAAAATTTTGCGGTGGATACGGCAAAGTTGTTCAATCGTCCCGGCTATCCGCCGGAAATAGAGAACTCAGTGCGTGGAATAATTGATGAAGTCCGTCATAACGGCAACGCCGCATTGTGTAAATTTGCTAAAGAGTTTGACCATGCCGACCTTACGCCGGAACAATTTTTAGTTACCCCCGCCGAACTTGAAGCGGCGGCGGCTCAGGTCTCGGCCGCCGATCGGCAGGCAATTGACACGGCGTTAAAGCAGGTAATGGATTTTTCGAGTCAGCGTATTCCGCAGGCTTGGGAGTATTCGCCCCGTGCCGGAGTAACGCTGGGCGAGAAATTTGAACCTTTGGATCGGGTCGGCGTTTATATCCCCGGCGGTACGGCGCCATTGGTGTCTACGGTTCTGCATACGGCCGGAATCGCTAAAGCGGCTGGCGTAAAAGAGATTGTAGCGGTAACGCCGCCGAATAAAGACGGGCAAGTGCATCCGGCCGTGCTGTACGCAATGCAGGCGGCGGGCGTAAAAGAGATTTACCGCCTGGGCGGAGTATATGGTATTGCGGCGCTGGCCTACGGTACAGAAACGATTGCTAAAGTGGAAAAGATAGTCGGGCCGGGAAATGCTTATGTTACGGCGGCCAAAAAGTTGGTTTACGGTCAGGTGGCGATTGATATGATTGCGGGGCCGTCGGAAATTCTGATTATTGCCGATAAGGACGCTCCGGCGGAGTTTGCGGCGGCGGATATGTTGAGTCAGGCGGAACACGGCAGCGGTTTGGAGCAGGCGGTGGTATTGTCCGACAGTAACGAAATGCTGGCGGAAATTGAACGCCGGGTGGAACGGCGTAAACAGTCGCTGCCCCGTTTGGCCACGGTGGAGAAAGTGCTGAATCACGGCAGCTTTTTGATAAAAGTTAAAGATATGGCGATGGCGGCGGAAATCGCCTCTAAATACGCCCCGGAACATTTGGAAATCATGTGTGCCGAACCGAAAAAGGTGGCCAATAACATTACGGCGGCCGGAGCAATTTTCATGGGGCCGTGGACGCCGGAGCCGGTAGGCGATTTTTGCGCCGGTCCGAGTCATGTGCTGCCCACCGGCGGCAGTGCCAGATTTTTCAGTGGTTTAACAGTAGAGGGATTTTTCCGTCGGATGAGCCTGATTCATTATGAACAAGAGGCCATGCGTAAAGAAATTGAAATAGTGGAACGCATAGCCGGGCTGGAAGGCTTGACTGCGCACGGTTTAAGCGGCACGGTACGTCGCGACGAAATCCAATAAGCAAAAAAAGGAGACAACTGAATGCCTGTTACAATCAAAAAAATAGCTCAGATGCTGGATTTGTCGCCGGCCACGGTGAGTTTAGCACTGAATGGTTCTCCGTTAGTGGCGGACAAAACCCGTGAGCGGGTGAAGACTATGGCGGATGAACTGGATTATGTGCCGAATAACTTCGGTCGTGGTCTGCAGTCCCGGCGCAGTCGCCTGATCGGTTACATGTGTTCAACGGTGGTGAACTCGTTTAACTCAGAAACGATGGAAGGCAGCGGCATGGTGGCCGCCGCAAATAATTACGGTGTTTTGACCGGTTTTGCGGGGCGGCAGTTTGAGCATTTTGATCAACAGTTACAGTTGTTTTTAGAAAAACATGTCGACGGCATTATTTTGGCGTTGGACTCGGCGTTTGACGGGGAGAAATTTCCCGGCTTTATTCGCAAAGTCAAGCAGCGTGAAGTTCCGGTATTGCTCTGCGCTACCGACTCGGTAAACGTGGATTTTCCCTCGGTGCTGACAGACAATTACCGTGGCGGTTATATGGCGGTGGAGTATATGGTTAAGCAGGGGCATCGGAGTCTGATAATCCCCACCGACCACCTGCCGTTTAATCGTAACCGCGGCCATTTGGCGGCCTGCCGGGATTACGGTTTGCCGGAACCCCTGCGTTCAAATGATGAACCGGCGGACATTGTGGCGTTGGTGCAGGAACACCCGGAGGTAACCGGGATTGTAACCACCAGCGACTATGTGGCGGCCACCTTGATTTGGCACATGCGCTCCGCCGGAATCCGCGTTCCGGAAGACGTGTCGATTTTAGGGTTTGACGACGTATGGTATGCGGAACGTTACGAATACAATTTGTCCACCGTGGCGCAGCAGCGTTCGGCATTGGGGCGGTTGTCCATGCAGACCATGCTGAATATGGTGGATGGCGAAGGCGCTAAAAAGGTTCAGCTTATTGAGCCGGGCATCGTGGTGCGCGGCACCACCGCTCCGCCGAATCCCCGTAAACGGGTACAATAAAAATCTATCCTGAAAATAATAATATATTAAGGAATTTTAACATGAAAAAGAAGATTGGTTTTATCGATTTGTTTATCGATGAATGGCACGCAAATAACTATCCGGCCTGGATTCGCGGCGGAAAATTTGCCGACCAGGTGGAAATTGCCATGGCTTGGCAGCAGGAACAGCGTGCGGGACTGCGGACACTGGAACAGTGGTGTAAGGATTTTGACATCACCCCGGCCAAGAGTCAGGAAGAGTTGATTGAAAAGTGCGATGCCTTGATTGTGCTTGCCCCAAGTAATCCGGAAGTGCATGAAAATTTGGCTCATTTGGCCTTAATGAGCGGCAAACCGTTGTATATGGATAAGCCGTTTGCGCCGAACAAAGCGGCGGCGGAACGCATTTTTGCTTTAGCGGCCAAACATAATACGCCGATGTTCTCCAGTTCGGCATTGCGTTTCAGCAAGGAAATTCCGGAATTGAAGAACGGAATGTTTAAGGACGAAAAAATTCAGCTGGTATCCACCACCGGCGGCGGCAGCTCCTATTGGGAATATTGCATCCACCAGTTGGAAATGGTAACTGCGCTTTTAGGCACCGGTGCCAAGCGTTTAATGCAGACCACCGCCGGAGCCAATAAACACGTGGTTATAGAATATAATGACGAACGAGTGGCCGACATTACTTACGCCCCCAATTTGGGCTTCCAGTTTGCGGTTGCCGGCGAAAAGAACAGCACCATTTCCGGTTGCAACGACTGCTTCCCGATTTTGCTGGACACCATGATGAATTTCTTTGTCAATGGCGGAGCCATTCCGGTTCCTCATAACGAAACTATTGAAATCGCTTCGATGGTAGGCCAGAGTATTGCCGCCCAAGAAAAACCGAATGTTTGGTTTGAGTTGTAATAATTTGTCCATGTTTTTCAGCCTCTATCATAAAAAAATAGAGGCTTTTTTATTTGCGTATTTTATTTTGGATTTGACTTTTTGTGAATCCCGATTATATTAAAAGCATTGACCCGCCGAAGTGGCGAAATTGGCAGACGCGCTAGACTCAAAATCTGGTGCCCTCTGGGCATGTGGGTTCGAGTCCCACCTTCGGTACCATTTTTTTTGCTTGGTAAAATGGCGACTTTCGAGCCTTGCGGTCGTCGTTTGTTCAGTCGTGTACTTTTTTTGCTTGGTAAAATGGCGACTTTCGAGCCTTGCGGTCGTCGTTTGTTCAGTCGTGTACGTATGTACACTCCTTCACCTCCTCCTCGGCAAAACTCGAAATTCATCCATTTTTCCTGCGCAAAAACCTGCATTCTGTGCGTATGGTTGGCGACTCGCTTCGCTCTCGCACCGGACAACGGCTCCGCCGGGGAATTTGGCGAATCGCTTCGCTCCGCCGGATTTGTCTATCGCTATGTTCAGCGTGCATATCGGGATTGGCGTTGTCTAATGCAAGGTCATATAGCAAATTTGGATTGGCGTTGTCTATCGCAATATTTTTCCGGCAAATGTGAATAGCGTTGCCAAGCTCAAAGGAACATAGCATACAACGATTTCTACCAACGAGGCCGCCGTTCGGCCGCTTCGCTCCGCCGGCGTTGTCTATCGCCATGTTCAGCGTGCATATTTGGGGTGGCGTTGTCTATCGCTATGGTTTTTGTGCAAATGTGGATTGGCGTTGTCTGATGCAAGGCTATATAGCAAATATGAATAGCGTGCTCAAATGCAAAGGAATATAGCATACAACGATTTTTTATGCGAGAGCGAAGCGATTCGCAAAATAGAACATTAAGAAGCTAAGACACCTTGCAAAGCTTTGCCTAAACATAGCGAAGCTATCGACCATGCGGAGTGAAACGAAGCATGCGTTAAGGAAGGGAGCTGGGGGTTCCTCAGCTGATTTTTTATTGTGGACACAATAAAAAACAGATGAAGGGCGACCGCACCGGCCGAACGTCGGCCTCGTTGGTAGAACTCGTTGTATGCTATGTTCCTTTGAGCTTGACAACGCTATTCCCGATACGTTATATCAACTTGCATTAGACAACGCCATTCCCGATATGCATGCTGAACATAGCGATAGACAACGCCGGCGGAGCGGCCGAACGTCGGCCTCGTTGGTAGAACTCGTTGTATGCTATGTACCATTGCATTAGATAACGCTATTCCTAATATGCTATGTACCATTGCATTAGACAATGCCACTCCCGATATGCACGGCAACCACGGCGATAGACAACGCCGGCGGAGCGAAGCGATTCGCCAAATTCCCCGGCGAAGCCGATCCCATGCGAGAGCGAAGCGATTCGCCAACCATACGCACAGAAAGCAGTTTTTTGCGCAGGGAAAATGGATGAATTTCGAGTTTTGCCGAGGAGGAGGTGAAGGAGTGTACAATACGTACACGACTGAACAAACGACGACCGCAAGGCTCGAAAGTCGCCATTTGCCCAAGCAAAAAAAAACTCCGCCGGAAAACCGACGGAGTTAAAATTCTTAAGATAGCTTAAGAGTTATTTGTCAAAAGCATGACCGGCGGAACCCAGAACTTCGATGTTCTTGCGTTTGTAAAGTTCCTTTAACGCGGCACGAGCCGGGCCCAAGTATTTACGGGGGTCGAATTCAGCCGGTTTGTCGTGGAACACTTTACGAATGGCGGCGGTCATGGCCAAACGACCGTCGGAGTCGATATTAATTTTGCACACAGCGGAGCGAGCCGCTTGACGCAACTGGTCTTCGCCAATACCGATAGCGTCCTTCAACTGGCCGCCGTTTTCGTTAATGGTCTTAACCAAATCCTGCGGAACCGAGCTGGAACCGTGCAGGACGATCGGGAATCCGGGAATACGGGTTTCGATTTCCTTCAAGATGTCCAAACGGATAAGCGGATTGTCGCCGGGCTTGAACTTATAGGCGCCGTGGCTGGTACCGATAGCGATGGCTAAGCTGTCAACGCCGGTGCGCTTAACGAATTCTTCAACTTCGTCGGGGCTGGTATAGGTGTGATGTTCGGCCTTAACGTCATCTTCAACGCCGGCCAAAACGCCTAATTCGCCTTCAACGGTAACGTAGTCGGGGCGGGAGTGGGCATATTCCACAACTTTTTTGGTTTCTTCGATGTTTTTGTCGAAGGGGAGGTGGGAACCGTCAATCATAACCGAGCTGAACCCGAAATCGATACAGCTTTTGCAGGTTTCGAAATCCGGGCCGTGGTCCAAATGCAGAACGATCGGGATGCACTTGCCGTTATTGATTTCCTTAGCGTATTCCACCGCACCCTGCGCCATGTAGCGCAGCATAGTCTGGTTCGCATATTCGCGAGCGCCCTTGGAAACCTGAAGAATCAACGGAGACTCGGTTTCTACGCAAGCCTGAATAATAGCCTGCAGCTGTTCCATGTTATTGAAGTTGTACGCCGGAATTGCATAGCCGCCTTTTACGGCTTTTGCAAAAAGTTCCTTTGTGTTGACCAAACCAAGGCTTTTATAACTTACGGCCATGATTAAATCTCCTGATTTAAAGATTATAAATTTAGTCCTGCAGTTTACGGTTATTCCGTAAATACAAGTTATCGACAACTCTTTATAAGATATCATTCTTCGTAAAAAAATCAACTTTTTTTAAAAAATATGGAGAAATTTATCTTATCCACGCCGGGATGACAGATTTTTTTATAGTTTTTTTTAGTTTTTTTTGGCTTCAACGATTGATTTTAGCTAAATGCGTAATATGTTATGCAGTATAGATTGAGTTTATTTATAAAATATAATACTGTAAAAAAATAAAAACAGGAGTTAGAAAATGAGTTTTGGTATTGTCGCATATGCTTTCGGGGCGGTTGTATTGATCTGCTTTGCCGGGGTATTTTTCTTTAACAAGCAGCAGGCGGTTAATCCTAAGGCGCAAACCTATGCGTTGATTTTGACGCTGGTGGGTATAATCTGTTTGTGCGGATTTGTTTATTCGTCAAACATTTTGTCTGCCATAGGTATTGGTAAAACGGCCAATGAACGTACCGCAAACGCTTATAATCAGTATTATGCATCTCAAGGTTACATGATTGGCAAAAAGATTGCCGAAGTAAAGCCGGATGCCAAAGTTCTGCTGTTGGTAAATGATTCCGATAAGGCTTTTATTGATGCGAATGATGACCAGCGTCGAATTGTGTGCTTTGTCAAGGCGTTAAAAGAAGGTTTTGGCGGGGAAATCACGGTAGATGCGCCGGAATTGTCCAGCTTGGCCAAACAGTCTGAAGAAATGCGTAAAATGGCGTTGGCCAGTGCTTCTTATTCCACTTTGGTAAACGGTAAGGACTACAATACCGTGTTGAATAAATATCCGTCGGAAAACGTTATTGTGTTCGCCAGCGACTTGCCGATGAACCCGAATGAATTGGGTCAGATTAAGCGCATTAAGAAAAACAATAAGGATATGATTTTCCTGTGTAATGCGGTAATCAGCAATAAAGACATCATTAACGGCTGGTTGCAGGGCAAATACATTTCCGGTTTGGTACAGCGCAAAAAGGGTTTCCAGCAGGGCGAATCCGCTCCGAATGACTATGCCGAAGCCTTTAATGAAGCTTATACCTTGCGTGAAGAATAATCGCTTGAGTTGATTTTTCAGCCGCTCAAAATTGGGCGGCTTTTTTGTTGAAATTCAGTTGAGTTTTGGAGAAAAAGGAATGACCTCATTGTCTGCGTGGCATAAATTGCGTCGGAAAGTCGGTAGTGCGGTGGCGGCATATCGGATGATTCTGCCGGGCGACCGGCTGTTGTTGGGGGTGTCCGGCGGTAAAGACAGCATGGTGCTGTTAAAGGTATTGGCGGAGTTGCAACGGCGTTCGCCGGTAAAATTCACCTTGGATTGCGCTACATTTAATCCGGGCTTTAAGGCGTTTGCGGTGGAAAAGGTGGCGGAATTTGCGGCTGAATGTCAAGTTCCGTTCCATGAAGTGAAACTGAATGTGGCGGAAATTCTGCCGGCAAAGGCCGCCGAGACTCGTCCTTGTGTATTGTGTTCCAGATTACGACGGGGGCATTTATATAAATTGGCGCAGGATTTGAATTGTAATAAACTGGTACTGGCACAGCATCTGGATGATATTGCAATTTCGTTGTTGATTGGCTTGTGCCGGGGGCAGGGGTTGACGACAATGGGGCCGAATGTCCCCACGCAGTACCCGGAGATTCGGGTAATCCGGCCATTCGCCACAACGCCGGAGGCGGATATTATAGCGGCGGCAACTACGCTGGCAATGCAGTTCGGCGGGCGCTGTCCTTATTCGGAAGAGCTTCAGGAAAACGGCGACCGGGCCTACTTTAAGGGAGTTTTGGCGGATTTGTCAAAGCGAATCCCGCAGATTCGGGAGCTGATGCTACGCAGTATGAGTGATGTACGGCCGGGCTATTTGCTGGATAAAAAATTTCTGGATTTGCCGTAAAGGTATTTTGGGGCGGAAAAAAACGCTGCCGACAGGTGATATAAATACAAAAAAACCGTGCTTAAAAACACGGTTTTTTGGCCTTAAACTCCAACCCGAAAACCATTGATTTCCGAGTTGTTGATGAGTTTATTATTCGTGGCAGCCGCAATCGCAGTTGTCATCTTCGCAGCAGCAATCATCGGCATAGAAAGCGTCTTGTAATTCAGTCGCTTCAAATTCCTTGATTTCTTTCTTGGCGGCTTCGATAAAGGCGATAAATTCGGCACGCTTGGCTTCATTGTCATTGCCGGCGGCGCCGGTGTTTACAAAGATTTCAAATTCGTCGGAACCGTATCCGCCGCCGCACTGAATCCCCTTGTCTTCGGTGAACTTGATCAATTTTTCAAAAAACAAATCCAATTCAGCGGCTTCCATTTCGTTAAAAGTACCGCTTACAAAAAATCCGTATTCAGCGAATTCAGCGAGTCTTAATTTCTTACGCAAACGTTTTTTCATTTTTAATCCTATCCTTTGGTTAATATGTAAAAATAATTTTTATAATATAGCGTGTTTTTGTGAATATGGCAAATCTAAACTGTATTTTTCTGCAATTATTGATTGATTTTTGCCGTTTACGCAGTATTGTAATGGTATATTATGTAACAAAATAAGGTATTTTTTATGACCATGAAATATAAATTTGCATCGAATGAAGAAGTTGCGGGGCGTTTTATTCGCTGCCCGCGTTGTAATGAGTTATTATCTCCGGCGGATATTGAAAGTTATTTGAGTTGTCCTTACTGCAGTTTGCCGTTGGAACGTAATGTGGAAATGGATGACTTTGTTATGGACCCGATGGTTCAGAACTGGTTGAGTCATTTCAGCCAAACCCGTCCCGACGGCCGTCCATTGCGTTAACCCGTCAAAAAGCGTGGTAGAGAGCGAACGAGCGGGAAAGCGTGGTAGAGGGCGAACGAGGTAGATATTTAGCGGGATGGAATTAAAAATCCGGTTCGGGCGGATTAAAGTTGAACTCCAGTTGAATCGGTGGCAACTGCACCGCTTGCGTGGAAAGGTTAGAGACCGAAACGCCTAACAGACGGAATGGCGGATGTTCAACGGGCAGTTTTTCCAGTAAATTTAACGCTATCGGAGTAATTTGCGGCGTGGCGTCCATTGGATAGTCGGCGGTAAAAGCTCTGGTTACGGTGGTAAAGTCGGCAAATTTGGCTTTTAAATTGACGGTGCGTCCGGAAACGGCATGTTCCTGCAGCAGTCCGGCCACTTTTTCGGCCAAATTACCAATGATGTAACGTACTTTATTTAAATCACCTTCATCGGCCGACAGTGTAATTTCGCGCCCGAAAGATTTGCGTTCATAGTCAATTTCCACCTCCCGTAAATCGATGCCCCGCACAATATTATAGTAAAAATCCCCGGCCTTGCCAAAGTTGTCATGCAGTAATTGCGGAGAAAGTTTCAATAAATCGGCGCCGGATTTTATGCCCATATTCAGAAATTTTTTAGCGGTAACTCTGCCGATGCCGTGAAATTTTTCAATGGGCAGTGCGGCTAAAAAAGCCGCGGCGTTGGCCGGAGTAATCACGCTTAAGCCGTCCGGTTTCCGGCGTTCCGATGCCATTTTAGCTAAGAATTTATTATAACTGACACCGGCCGAAGCGGTTAGATTGCGTTCCCGGCGGATGGACTCCCGAATATCCATAGCCAAATAGGTGGCACTGGGTGAGTGTTGATAATTTTCGGTAACATCAATATATGCCTCATCAATTGAAACGCCCTCCACCAGATTGGAATAGCGATGAAAAATCTCAAAAACCGCCTCCGACTCCCGGCGATACGCCTCCATATCCGGCTCCAAAAAAACGGCGTGCGGGCAAAGTTCATAGGCTTTAAAACTGGGCATAGCGGAGTGAATTCCATACTTTCTGGCCTCATAACTGGCGGTGCAGACCACGCCTCTACTGCGTGGCCTGCCGCCGACAACCACTGGTTTGCCGCGTAATTCCGGATGGTTCCGCTGTTCTACCGCCGCAAAAAACGCATCCATATCCACATGAATTATTTTGTGCATATCCGCTGACATAATGCTATTTGAAGACAATTTTGCTATATACCGGGCGATGGTCGGAGGCTAAAGGTTCCTCCGCCACATAATGCGATATAATTTGAGCCGCATCTGCGGGATAAAGCAGTTGATAGTCTAACAACTCCTGCGGATTATCAGCCGGATAAGACAACTCGGCGGGTGCGGTGTCATTTAAAACTTTAAACCCCAAATTGCGGGCAACGGTCATGGTGGCAGAATCAGGAGCCGTGTTAAAGTCGCCCATCACTATAGCCGGAATTAGGTTGTGTTCGGTAATATAATCATATATCAACTTAATACATATTGCCCGAATATGTTCATTTTTTTCATCACAGCAAAAATGAGTGGCAACCACATAGTACGGTTGTTCGGCCAGAACTTTTACAATTAAAGCCGAGCGTGGCGTGTCTGCCGAAGGCAAATTCAGCAATGCAATGCGTTCTAACGGGTATTTAGACAATACGGCATTACCATATTCGCCATCCGGCAACGTGGCCGCCATCCCGAATTCGGAATTGTATTGGGCGATTTCACCTAACAACCGGGGATGATTGATGGTTTGCCCGGCCGTTGCCGAACTTACATAGGCTTCGGTAATAACCACGGATTCAGCATTTAATTTTTTTAGAACGTCAGCCGTTCCGGTCCAATCCCGGACTTGATCCATGCGGTTGCCAACCTGCACATTATAAACAACTAACGATGCTTCCGGCCGGGCATGATTGCACCCGGCCGCCAACGCAAGTGTAAATAATAAAAAAATTTGAAACTTAAAATGCATAAATCAGTATTATTTAAGCAAAATTTTGCTGTATACCGGCCGATGGTCGGAAGCCTTGGTTTCCTCCACTACATAGTGCGTAATCAACTCGGCGGAATCGGCCGGATAAATGGCCTGATAATCCAGTAAAATGTACGGGTTATCCGCCGAATAAGACAATTCGCCGGGTACGGAGTCATTAAACACCTGGAAGCCCAGCTCCCGCAACGCCGTAATCGCCTTGCCGTCCGGAGTAGCATTCATGTCGCCCATCAGCACCGCCGGAGTCAAATTATTGTCTTTAATATAGTTGCCGATTACTTGCAGTGCTTTTACCCGCACCTCTTCCATTTCCGGCGACTCTTCATAAGCCAGGTGCGTACCGATTACATAATATGGTTTGGGTGCATTAACTTTTACCACTAAAGCAGAGCGGCTTTCCGTGGCGTTGGCCGGAATGTTGAGCAGGGCAATTTGTTCCAGCGGATATTTGGACATTATCGCATTGCCGTATTCGCCGTCCGGCAACTGAAACGCTTTGCCGAAAATCACATAGTCATAACCGGCCGCTTCCGCCACAATTTGCGGCTGATTCGTCTTGCCGGAGCGTTCAGCATTAACGTCAACTTCATTCAGCACCACGGTTTCGGCATTGATTTGTTTGATAACCCCGGCGGTAAAGGCCAAATCACGAGTCTGATGATCGGCTTGTAAACCAATGTGAATATTGTAGGTTAATAACGCCGCCGGTTGCTCAGGTTTGCTGAACAAACAGTTGCAACCGCCGCATAACATAGCGGCGGCCGCTAAAACGAAAAACTTCTTCATCTTGTAAATTCCTTTTGAATCATTTATTCGCAACGAGTCGCACTAATGATAACCACTTGTTCTTTAGGTACATCGGCATAACCGCGGAAGTTGCCGGTTTTAACCTGTTTAATTGCGTCCACCGTTTCCATGCCCTCAATAACTTTGCCGAAAACGCAGTAGCCGTAAGCGCTGGGAGTCGGAGCTTTAAAGTCTAAAAAGTCATTGTCCACCACATTGATAAAGAACTGACTGCCGGCCGAGTGCGGAGCGGAGGTGCGAGCCATCGCCACGGTGCCGCGAGCATTGGAAATACGGTTGTCGGCCTCATTCTGAATTGGTGTTTTGGTGGGTTTCTGCTCAAAAAGAGTATCGAATCCGCCGGTCTGAACCATAAAATTATTGATTACCCGGTGAAAAATAACGCCGTCATAGAATTTTTCATCCACATAAGCCAAAAAATTCTTTACGGTTTCGGGTGCTTCAGCGTCAAACAGTTCGATTACAAAGGAACCTTTATTGGTGTTAAAATTTACCTTGCTCATTTTTTTCTCCATGATTATTTTATCGACTACCATAAGATACCGCAAGTTTGAGGCTTTGCCAATTTTTGAAACGGTAAAATACAAAAAATTTGCAATTTGATACGTTTTTAGACTGGAAAAGCCACGGTTTAGGTACTACATTAGTCAGGTACGTCAATTAAAAAATAAAACATGGAGAAAAGTATGAAATTTTTACTCTCGCTTCTTACTGCACTGGGCTTGTCGGCATTGCCGGTATCCGCCCAGTCGCCGCAGGACGGTTCGGCCGACACCAATATTAAAATTTGGCCCCGGCAGGAGGTCGTCTGCTGGCCGACCAATCTGGAACAGTTTATGTTTATTGAAACGCCGAAACTGCCGCTGGATGGTCCGTTTACCCTAACCATTACCCTGCCGGAAAATGTTACCGTGAACGGCTTCTTTACCGGACGCAGTCCGGCGGTGCCGCCGCGCGACATCAGCATGATGCCGGAAAGCTGGAAGCAGGACGGTAATGTGGTAACGGTAAATATACCTGCCGGCGTATTCCCGAAACAGGCCAAGGCTTGGTTATCCACCGATATCATGGTAAAAGCCGCTCCCGGCGACTACACGATGAACATCACAGTGGCGGCCGACGGTAAAAAAGTTCAGAGTAATGACTTTAAGGTAAAAGTATATCCGGAACTGGTAAATAAGACCTCGGAAATTATGCCGCTGGCCATGTGGTATTATACCGGTTTGGACGCCAAGTATGTTCCGGCGTTTATGAAGCAGTTTATGGCGGCCGGCGCCAATGCGTTCTATTCGATGGACGGCGAACGGGTGAATGGCGAAATTCAGCCGGGCACGGTGGCTGAGCTGGCGCCGCAAATGGGTACGGAGCAGGGCGTGGTGTTCTTCTCCGGTTGGGTTTTGGATTACGCCAAAAAGTTGCCGTTGCCGGAGGAATTTAAAGACTTGCCGTTGACTTTGCAGAGTTTTATCGACCACCCGGAACTGGGCAAATGGGCGTTAAAAGAGTATTTAACCTTTACCATGGGCGGGCGTGAGCATCAGGTAATTATCTATGATGCGGAAGCCGGTTGCGTGCGTAAGGACCATATTGAAGGCGATTTAACGGAATACAGCCTGAAAAAGTTCAGTAAAGAGGTCGGCGCCGACCACACTTTGACTCCGGACGAAATTTTTAAAGACTATCAGGACCAGTGGATGTGGTATAACTGCCGCCAGACCACCGCCATTGCAAAATTGGCCAGAGAGGTGGTGGATAATGATTTTGCCGGAGCCTTCCTGAAGGTATATTCCGGATACGAATACGATTTTGCGCCGTATAAAAACTTGACCCGCCGTAATTATTCGGTGGATTGGAAGAGTTTGAGTGCGGAGGCGATGCCGGATTATGTGGGTGCCGGCTATTACGGCAATCGGCAGGATGTGGGCAACACTTATAAGGTGTTGGCGGCAAACGGCGTAACCTATGTGCCGGCCGAAATGTATGTGGAAAACTTCTTAACGCCGAACATCGGTAATTTGTCGCCGGAACGCTTTGCCATGCGCTTGATTCAGGTTTTCATGAACAGCGGAATGCGTGGAATGAGCTTCTGGTATGCGGCCGACATGGACGGCGGCGCCTTGATTGCCATGAGCGAATTTACCAAGTTTGTGCTGGCGGTGGAGGATTTTGCCATTCGCGGGCAGATCGACACCAAGGCTGTAAGCGTTTTCCCGAAAACGGAAGAGGAAAACGTTTATGTCCTGCGAGACACCAAGCAGGCGCTGGTGGTCATGCTGAATAATACGGACAAGCCGAAAAAGATTCGCTTAACCTTGAACGACTTTAAAATCAAGGGCTATACCAGTGATTTGCAGATTACTAATTTGACCACGAATGAAAAGATTCCGGCGGCCAGAGTTATTACGGTGGAGGTTGCGCCGTTTAGCTACACGCTGTTGGATATATTGGATGACGGTAATTGATAACTTGCCGTAAATCACAGTAAATCAGCGTCTTCAGGATCGGTCGGCACATTGTTGTCGGCCTCCTGAGCGGTGGATTTCCAGCGTTGCGGGCGGCGATTCTGCAGCCATGCCATAGCTGCCCGTACATCCGGCGGAACTTGTTTGATAACGGTTTTACGTTTCAACTCCTCAAGAACTTCGCCGGATTTTTTATCGACAATATCCTCGCAGTAAACCTCCTGTTGTTCATAGCCCAAGGCACGTTTCAGCAGGGCGGCCTCCACTTGATTATCAATCGGGTCGGTTACACAGCGCATCAGTTCGGCCAGATCGGGATAGCGGCGCAGCCACAGATTCAGTTTTTTTTCGGTAAGTTGCAGTTGCTGGGCAATTTGTGCAAAATTGTAGCCGTATTTGAGCAATTCGGCAATCGCTTTATAAACATCGGGTGAATAATACATGGTGATAGATCTCCTTTAGGCATGGGGAGTCATGTCAACCGAATAATGCCGCGGTATAAGATAGTCGATAATGCAACGGGATAAAAAGGGCGCCTTCCCGTTAGGGTTTGTAAGGGAGGGGTGAAGAGAGATGTCGGGAAGACGCCGGTTTGTCTGGAGCTTGGTGCCTCCAAACTTGGGAAACAAAGCAACATTTGATTGTTGCAAAGTTATAGACATACTTAATTTAACCGTGTTCCAATATTTTTTGCTTAAAGATAAAAAAAATAAAAAAAATCCGGGCAAGTTCAACCTGACCGGAAAAGGTGTTCGTCAGTGTTGCTTGCTTTCGCTAATTAATTTGCGAAACTCTTCAAACAGATACACCGGGTCGTTCGGGCCGGGTGCGGCCTCCGGGTGATACTGCACGGCAAACATGGGCAGGGTTTTATGGCGAATCCCCTCTACGGTATGGTCATTCAAGTTTACATGAGTAACTTCCAGACAGTCCGGAATGCTGGTAAAATCGATACCGAAGTTGTGGTTTTGCGATGTAATTTCCACCTCCTGCGTCGCCACTCTGCTCACCGGGTGGTTGCAGCCGTGATGACCGAATTTTAAGCGGAAACGTTCGCCGCCGCAGGCAATGCCTAAAATCTGATGTCCTAAGCAAATCCCCATAATCGGCAGTTTGCCCAGCAGTTCTTTGGCGGCGTCAATGGCATAAGTAACCGCCGCTGGATCGGCCGGGCCGTTAGAGAAGAACACGCCGTCGGGATTCATGGCTAAAACTTCTGCGGCCGGAGTCTTGGCCGGCACCACGGTTACCCGCATGCCGTGCCGCCGAAACTGGCGCAGGATATTGTATTTGATGCCAAAGTCATAAGCCACCACGTTAAATTCCACCGGAGGTACGGGGCGATCTCCCCAGCCGAATCCGAAGGAGAGTTTATCTTCCGGGTCCCAAACATATTTTTCGGTACAGCTTACCTTGCAGGCATAGTCTTGATTATCCAACCCGCACCACTGCTGAGCTTTTTTAACGCCTTCTTCATCGGTCATAGCGGAGTCTACGCAGTGCAGATATCCCTTCATCGTACCGCTGGAGCGTAAAAGCGTGGTAAGCTGCCGGGTATCAATTCCGGCGATGGCGGGAACGTTGTATTTTTTTAGAGTTTCCGTTAAAGATGCATCGGATCTGAAGTTGGATGGTTCGTTGATATTATGGATTATAAAGCCATTTAAGAACAGACTTCCGGACTCCATATCTTCGGTGTTAAAGCCGTAGTTGCCGATTTCCGGGTAGGTCATGGTAACTAACTGTCCGGCGTAAGACGGATCGGTAAGGATTTCTTCATATCCGGTTAATCCGGTGTTAAATACGACTTCGCCTTCACGATCCATTGCCGCACCAACGCTGTAACCGTGAAATACCATGCCGTTTTCCAGGGCTAAAAAAGCCTTTTGCTCGCGCTGAGCCTGCCAATTATACTCTGTCATAGCTGTTTAAATCCTGACGTTTTTCATTAAATTCTCTAACTTACTAATATAGCATGGTTTTGTAAAGGTGCAACCCGTATTAGACTTTTTTTCAAAAAAAACAGCTTTTGTGTTTGATTTTTTCTAAAAATGCGGCATATTAAATTACCGGTCTGATAATCCTATCCTTAAGTTTGTTCAGTTTTGGACATAAGAGTGGATGGGGTCGGGGTTAGAAATGTTACATTTTTGTAATTTTATTAAGGAAGAAGAATTATGCCCAAACGTACCGATTTAAAAAAGATTATGCTGATCGGCTCCGGCCCGATAGTGATTGGCCAGGCTTGTGAATTTGACTATTCCGGCGTCCAGGCGTGCAAAGCGTTGCAGGAAGAGGGATATGAGGTGGTATTGGTAAACTCCAATCCGGCCACGATTATGACGGACCCGGATTTTGCCGACCGTACCTATATTGAACCGTTGACTAAAGATGTGCTGCATGAAATAATCCGGCGGGAACGGCCGGACGCGATTTTGCCGACACTGGGCGGCCAGACGGCGTTGAATTTAGCGATGGAACTGAACGACGCCGGCATTTTAAAGCGGTATCAGGTGGAGTTGCTGGGGGCGAATGCCGATTCAATCCGCAAGGCGGAAGACCGGGATTTGTTTAAGAAGGCGATGCAGGAAATCAATCTGGATATGCCGGTTTCCGGTTCGGCGCACTCTATGGAGCAGGCGTTGGCGATTGCTAAAATGATTGGCAGTTGGCCGTTGATTATCCGGCCGGGTTTTACGCTGGGCGGCACCGGCGGCGGTATTGCGCATAATATGGATGAATTTCAGGAGATTGTGGAGCGTGGTCTGGACGCCAGCCGTAACCGTGAAGTGCTGATCGAAGAGTCTCTGTTAGGCTGGAAAGAGTACGAATTGGAAGTCATGCGAGACCATAAAGGCAACTGCGTGGTCATCTGTTCGATTGAAAACCTGGACCCGATGGGCGTGCATACCGGCGACAGTATCACCGTAGCACCGGCGCAAACACTTACGGATCGTGAATATCAGTATCTGCGGGATGGTTCGCTGGCGGTAATGAAAGCGATTGGCGTCGCCACCGGCGGTTCAAACGTGCAGTGGGCGGTGAATCCGGACAACGGGCGGGTGATAATTATTGAAATGAATCCACGGGTATCCCGTTCCAGTGCATTGGCCTCTAAAGCCACCGGGTTCCCGATTGCCAAGATTGCGGCAAAACTGGCGGTGGGCTATACGCTGGATGAACTGCGGAATGATATTACTAAAGAAACTCCGGCCTGCTTTGAACCGTCAATCGACTATGTAGTAACCAAGATTCCCCGGTTTGCATTTGAAAAATTCCCGGCGGCCGACTCCACGCTGTCCACTCAAATGAAGGCGGTGGGGGAAGTTATGGCGATTGGGCGTAACTTTAAAGAGTCGTTGCAAAAGGCGTTACGCTCATTGGAAACCGGTCGTTTCGGTTTTGGGGCGGACGGCAAGGGCAAAAAAATCACCGACATGGATGAAAAAACGTTAAAGGCCGAAATTACCCGTCCGAATGCCGAACGTCTGCTGTGCGTGTATGAAGGCCTGCGGCGGGGCATGACGGTGGAAGATATTCATGATTTAACGAAAATCGACCGCTGGTTTGTGCGGCACATGCACGAACTGGCGCATTATGAAGATGAAATCCGCAAGTTTGGCAGTATTGAAAAGTTGGCACAGGACAGAGCCATGTTCTATCAGGCGAAATCGTTTGGTTATGCCGACCGCCAGCTGGCGTATCTGCTGAATACCACCGAAGAAGCGGTAACAAAAGCACGTTGTGCGTTAAATTTGACTCCGGTGTATGCGCTGGTGGATACCTGCGCCGCCGAGTTTGTGGCTTACACGCCGTATTATTATTCAACCTGGGGCGGGGCGGACGAAGCTCCCCGGCCGTCGGATAAGCAGAAAGTAATGATTCTGGGCGGCGGGCCGAACCGGATCGGGCAGGGGATTGAATTTGACTACTGCTGTGTTCACGCCAGTTTTGCGTTGCGGGCGGCGGGGTTTGAAACCATTATGGTAAACTCGAACCCGGAAACGGTGTCCACCGACTATGACACCAGCGATAAGTTGTATTTTGAACCGCTTACGCTGGAAGATGTAATGAATATTTATCATCGTGAAGAGTGCATGGGCGTAATCGTACAGTTCGGCGGTCAAACCCCGTTGAATCTGGCGTTAAAACTGAAGGCGGCCGGCGCCAATGTTCTGGGTACGTCGCCGGAGCATATTGAAGCGGCGGAAGACCGTGACTTCTTTAAACAGTTGGCGGAAAAGCTGAATATTTTACAGCCGCCGAACGGTATTGCCACGAATGTGGAGCAGGCGATCGAGATTGCCGACCGGATTGGATATCCGATTCTGATGCGGCCGTCATTTGTGCTGGGCGGCCGGGCGATGGTGATTGTGTATAAAGAAAAATATCTGCGCAAATATATGGATGAAGCGGTGTTTGTGTCGGAAGACCGGCCGATTTTGATTGACCGTTTTCTGGAAGAAGCGGTGGAGTTGGATGTGGATTGTATTTCCGATGGCGAAACCTCCACCATTGGCGCAGTTATGGAACACGTGGAGTTGGCGGGGATACACTCCGGCGACTCGGCGTGCCAGATTCCTACGGCGTCATTAAGCGAGAAGGTGCTGGCCAAGGTGCGGGAACATGCTCATGCGCTGGCTAAAGAGCTGAAAGTTGTCGGGTTGATGAACATTCAGTTTGCGGTAAGAAATGAAGAAGTTTATATTCTGGAAGTAAATCCGCGGGCGTCCCGTACCGTACCGTTTGTCAGTAAGGCAATCGGCACGCCGCTGGCGAAATTGGCGTCGTTGTGCATGGTGGGTAAGTCGTTGAAGGCGTTGCAGTTCACTCATGAAGTCATTCCGCCGTATACGGTGTTTAAAGAAGCGGTATTCCCGTTCACCAAATTTCCGGGGGTAGACATTGTATTAAGCCCGGAAATGAAGTCCACCGGTGAAGTGATGGGGATTGATTTGTCGCCCGGTTTGGCCTATTTAAAGTCGCAGATTGCGGCGGGGGCGGCACTGCCGGAATCCGGTAATGTGTTTGTCTCGTTGCGTGATGCGGACAAGATGGCGGCGATTCCATTGGCGAAAGAGTTAATAGAATTGGGCTTTAAAATCTTCTCCACCCGTGGTACTTCCACCTTGTTTTATGACCACGGCATAAAAACGGAAGCGATTTTCCGTATCTCGCGCGGTCGGCCGAACTTGCTGGACTTGCTGGCGGAAAAGCGGATAAACTGGATTGTCTCCACGCCGGAAACCGGAGCGGAGTCGATGGTGGATGAAATTCAAATGCGAACCAAAGCGGTGGCGCACGGGATTCCGGTAACCACCACGCTGGACGGTATGGAAGCGGCGCTTGAAGGCTTAAAAGCTCGTCGGGACGCCGGACGTTTTGAAGTTTGCAGTCTGCAGGAATTTCACCGTCACGTTAAACACTAATTGAGTCGATAATGCACTTCCCCAACGAAGTGCATTTTTTATTCTTCAATCGGAATCGTGGAAGTTTGTTGTAAAGACAACAGTTGAATGGATTGTTCATCTCCGGCGGCGGCGGCCAGTTGTAAACACAGGTCGCCGGCTTCCGGATTTTTTTCGGTGCCGATGCCGCTGAAATAGCAACGGGCCAATTCCCGTAAAGCTCTGGGGTCGTTACGTTTGGCGGCTTCATTCAGCCATTGGAAGGCGGCGGCGGGATCGGGGCGGACTCCCCGTCCGTTCAGATAAGCCACGCCCAAATAATATTGAGCGTTCACCTCATTTAACCGGGCGGCCTTGCTGTAATAATAACAGGCTTGCACATCATTTTGTTCTACGCCGATACCGTCGGCATAACAGCGGCCGAGTTTATATAAGGCGTAGGAATTTTCCGCATTGGCGGCGGTGCGGAATAATTTTATGGCATGCGGCAGGTCAAACGGCAGAATATCGCCGATTAAATAGTAGTCGCCAAGTTTGGCCACACCTAACATGGAACCGGCTTCAGCGGCCTGTTGATAATAGGGCAATGCCGCCCGGCGGTCGGGGCGTACGCCATAACCGTATTCATTGGCAAAACCTAATCGAGCCAAGGCGTCGGCGTCATTTTGGGCGGCGGCTTTCTGGAGATATTCCAACATTTTATTGTAATTTTCCGCCGTCCCCACGCCGGTAAAGTAACAGTCGGCTAAAAGTCGCATGGCCGGAACGTCGCCGGCGTCGGCGGCGGTGGTCAGCAGAGCAACGGCTTCGGCCAAACGAGCGTCGTCTTCGGGGTGCGTAAGCAAGAGCAACTGAGCCAAACGGCGACAGGATTCCGGGTGTTTTTCCGCGGTTAAAATTCGGAATTTAGCCTCGGCCAGAGTCAAGTCGGGGGATAGTGCCGGCATGGGGTCATCACGGTTAATATCCGGTTCAATGCCGTCCATAAGATAGCACCCTAAGGGATAATTGGCCGTTTTTACGCCGTTTTCAGCGGCCTGCCGATAATATTGATACGCCTCATACGGTGAGGCGGCCACGCCAAGGCCGTATTGCAGACACACTCCTAAATTGTACATTGCCTCGGCCGAATTATTTTCCGCCGCCCGGCGAAACCATAAAACGGCCACGGTCTGATTTTGCGGCCGGTTGACGCCATGAAAATACTCTAAGGCCAACGCCAGCTGGCTGGCGGCGTCGCCTTGACTTGCGGTGTTGCGCAACGAATCCGGCGGAGCAGTTTCGTCCTGCCCCGATAGAGTTGTTGCCGCCGCGACAAACAGCACGGCAACACCGCTTAAAACGGCAATGGAAGATTTACTTGACAAGTTCAGCAAGTTTAGCTTCCAGTGCGGCGATTTTAGCCTCTAAATCGGCAATTTGGGTCTTCATTTTCTCCACCTTTTTGGGCAGAGTCAACCGAGTCATAAAATCACGCTGCGGTTCGGCCGGAGTCCCCAGCATTACGGAGTTTGCGGGGCAGCTTTTGGCCACACTGCTGGTTCCGGCCACTTGAGTGCCGTCGCCAATGGTGATATGGCCGTTAATGCCGGATTTGGCGGCCAAAATTACGCCTTTACCCAGTTCGGCACTGCCGGCAATGCCGCATTGCGCCACTAAGATAGAGCTTTCGCCCACCACCACATTATGAGCAATCATCACTAAATTGTCAACTTTCACGTTGGCTTTAATCCAAGTTTTGCCGAAGCGGGCCCGGTCAATCGTGGTATTGGCGCCGATTTCCACATCGTCATCAATCTGCACCATGCCGGTCTGCGGCACCTTCACCAGACCGGTGGCGGTGGGCAAAAAGCCGAAACCATCGCAACCGATTACGGTGCCGGAGTTTAAAATAACATGATTGCCCAGTTTGCAGCGAAAACTGACGGTGCTGTTGGCTAAAAGTTTGCAGTCGTTGCCGATGATGGTCTGATGGCCCACATAACATCCGGCGCCGATTACGGTATTATCGCCGATTACGGCGTCCGGTTCAATAACGGCGCAAGGGCCGATGGAGACATTTTTGCCTAATTTTACGCTGGGATCCACCACGGCGGACGGATGCACGCCAACCGGAAAAACCGGAGCCGGCGGCGCAAAAAACGCAATAATTTTGCTGAACGCCAGATCGCAGTTATCGCAAACGATAAAGGTGCGGTCATTTAACGGTGCATTCACTAAATCCTTGCAAATTAAGATCACACCGCAGGTGGTATCGGTGAGCTGATGTTCATATTTCTTATTTCCCACAAAGCCGCAACTCTGCGGATCGGCCTCTTTTAAACTGGCCACTTTGGTTACTATGCGTTCGGGGTTGCCTAAAATCTGTCCATTCACCATTTCGGCAATTTGGGCGGCGGAAAGTTGTTTCATAATATCAAACCTTTATTTATTATTAGTATCTTCAGCAATGGCGGCTTTATTGCCGCGGTTTAATTCTTCCAACACCTTGTTGGTAATATCCAAGC
>CAZEHZ010000022.1:0-26655 GCA_964512385.1 uncultured Victivallaceae bacterium
GCAAGATGAAAGAGCCAACTAAAAAAATATTTCTCCAAAGATAATTATGAGGAAAATTTTAATTTTAAATTTACCGTGCTATATTATGACAAAATTTAAAAATTCAGCAGTGGAATGGCATGAATACAACCGATACAATTTGCGCAATCGCTACCGGAGTCGGCGGCGCCGTGGCGATTATTCGTCTGGCGGGGCCCGATGCTTTGGCGATTTTAAACCGGGTGTGGCAGGGGCGGGAGCCGTTGGATGCCCAGCACGCCAGATTGATGCGTTTAGGCGTGGTGAGGGCGATTAAAGACCACGCATTGGCCGTGTACATGCCCGGTCCGCACAGTTATACCGGTGATGACGTGGCGGAGTTACAGTGTCATGGCGGCAGTTTGACCGCCAGACGCACCTTGGAAGCCTGTCTCGCCGCCGGTGCACGCTTGGCGGAGCCCGGAGAATTTACCTTTCGCAGTTTTGTAAACGGAAAAATGGACTTGACTCAAGCGGAAGCGGTGGCGGATGTGGTGGCCGCCGCTAGTGATACGGCTTTAACGCTGGCGGAAAATCAGCTCTCCGGTGCATTGTCCGGCACTTTATCAAAAATTAGAACAAAACTCCTTGATATTCAAGGTGATGTGGAGTCCAGACTGGACTTTCCGGAAGAACATATCGACTGGATGTCCGGCGTGGAGCTGAATGCGGTTTTGGCGCAGCTTATTACCGGATTGTCCGATTTAGCCAATACGATGAGTGCGGGGCAGGTCTACCGGCAGGGGGTAAAATTGGTGCTGGCCGGGCGGCCGAATGTGGGTAAGTCGAGCCTGCTTAACACTTTGCTGGGGCGTAACCGGGCGATCGTCAGCGACATTCCCGGCACCACACGGGATACGTTGGAAGAGTATGCCACGTTGCGGAATATCCCCGTGCATTTGACGGACACCGCCGGAATTCGGGAGCAGGCCGGAGAAATTGAGGCGCTGGGCATCGAACGTTCTCAGCATAGTTTGCGCACCGGAGCCGTGATTTTCTGGCTGTTGGATGCCGCTAATCCGGATTTGTCCGGCGAAGTTGAATACGCGAAACAGAGTCTGAAAAACCTGTTGGGGCGGATTATTACGGTTTGGAATAAGTGCGACTCGACGCAGGAGCAGGTGTTGCCGGAAACCGGTTTTGACACGGTGCAGATTTCCGTAAAGCAAAACTGGCGGATTGATAAACTTTTGGATTGGTTTGAGCAGGCCGTGTGGCAGAGTTCATCGCCGGCGGGTGATTTGCAGGTGGCGGTTAATGAGCGGCAACGGGCGGCGCTGGAAAAGAGCATCGCATCGGTGGCCGCCGCCATGCCGGAGATTGCCAATGAATGCTGGGAGCTGGCGGCCGTTCATTTGCGCACCGCCATTGTGGAGCTTGGCGGAATTACCGGCGAGACCGCCGCCGTGGATGTGCTGGACAATATATTCAGTCGTTTTTGTATCGGCAAATAATCATTATTATATATAATAAGGAAAAGGGAGCAGGATTATGGCTATGGAACACTTAAATGTGCCGCCGGAAAATCATGTAAAGGTTTTGGACGGTCAGGGCTGGGTCGGTTTGATTGACCATTTGGGGACCGAGTCGACACTGGTGAACGCCGCCCGGGTGTCGTTCGGAAAGTTGAAAACGGAAATGGACGCCAGAGACGTTGGTTTGCTGGAGTATTTGATTGCAAATCGTCATACCAGCCCGTTGGAACACATGGTGTTTACGTTCAGCATACATTGCCCGTTGTTTGTGCGGGGGCAGTGGCATCGGCACCGGACTTGGAGTTATAACGAAATTTCACGGCGGTATACCGAGGTGGATATCGAATGCTATACCCCGGAAAAGTTGCGGATTCAGGCCGAAAACAACCGTCAGGCGTCGGTAGCGGTGGATGATTTTGATGATGCCGCACTGGTAGCGGCCATTCGCAATCATAATCAGCAGTCAATGGCGTTTTATGAGCAGTTGCTGGCCGCCGGAGTCTGCCGGGAGCAGGCCCGTGGCGTGTTGCCGCAAAATATGATGGTTACCTTCTGGGGGACGGTGGACTTGAGTAATTTACTGCATTTTCTGGAACTGCGGGACAGCGACCATGCGCAGTGGGAGATTCGGGAATACGCCATTGCCATTAAAAAGTTGATTAAGCCGCTGATTCCGAACGTGGCCGCATACTTTGAAAAGCAAGGACAAATCTGGTAAAATGAAGACCCCGTCGGCCGTTGCATGGTTTATGGCTCTGTTTTTATGTGGCTGTGCCACGGAGTCGCCGCATGTCGAGGAGAGCCGGAGCGCCGCGGCAGGTGTATCCCGCACCGCACCGCCAGAGCCGGAAATCGGAAGTGTTGCGGAAGATGAGGTAAAAAATACGGCGGTCTTGACGGCGGAAAAAACGCCGAAGCCGGAAAAAGTATCGGAATTACCGCTGAAACGCTTGCAGTTGGCGGCGGTTTCCGAATATAAGTTGAATTATATTACGGATTTTTCCGTATTGGCATGGGCGGCGGTTCCGGATGGGAAATTTGACGTTTACGGTTTGAATTCGGCGATCCATTATGAGTTTTTAGCGGTCCCGGATCGGGAGTTGTGTAAAATCACGTCGAAAAATCCGGCGGTAAAAGTGAGTGGAGCCGAAGCGAAATTCACGCTTGACTTTGGCAATTTGGCAAAAAACTGTAAATATATCGTATTTTTAGGCGTAGAAATTGAATTTTCGGGTTGCACAACCGAAAAGTTTATGCTATATTATAACTCAAACGCCCAAGCAAAGGTATTTGTTAATCAGGCGTTGGTGCTGACATTGGATAATCTTGTTTTACCCGGTGGCGACGATACGGTAAAGTCATTGCCGTTTGAGTTGCGCAACGGAAATAATTTGGTGGTGATGAAATTGCTGGTGGATGGTACCGGCGGCGAAGAAGGTAAACTTCTATTGCGTCCGGTGGATGTCCGCAGTAAATTTCAGCTGAAACCATGCGAATGAGGCGGTAAGCGGTCGTGTTTTTAGCTTAAAATGCAAAAAAATGCAAAAAAATGCAGAATTTCATTTGCAAAAAACTAAAAACCGATTAAATTAAAGCCTTGTTAAGTCTCTAACACACGAGGCGCTCGGGTGGCGGAATTGGCAGACGCGTATGGTTGAGGTCCATATGGAGTAATCCTTGGGGGTTCAAATCCCCCCTCGAGTACCAAACACTGCGCGGTTACGATTGCGCAGCCGGGTATAAAGATGCGGCTTCGGGTTGATGAAGAAAAAGTTACGAAGCAGTGTTCAAGGTAGGGGCGAAAATGTTGCCTTGCAATGGAAGCGAGGCTGTTTGTCGGCTCTTGAGTGTTGAGATTTTGCAGGTGCCCACGTGGCTCAGTTGGTAGAGCGCATCCTTGGTAAGGATGAGGTCACCAGTTCGACTCTGGTCGTGGGCTCCATTTTTTTACATTTAAAATTTGGTGCAAGATAAAAGTAACCATAAAATATAAAAACTCAACGGATTAGTAATAATCAGGAGACAAGAAATGGCTAAAGAAAAATTTGAACGTAAAAAGCCGCACGTGAACATCGGGACCATCGGTCACGTTGACCACGGCAAGACTACTCTGACCGCTGCCATCACTATGGTATTGAACAAGAAGTATGGTACTGGCGAAGCTCGTCGCTATGACCAGATTGACAATGCCCCGGAAGAACGCGAACGCGGGATCACGATCAATACCTCCCACGTGGAATATGAAACCGAACATCGTCACTACGCTCACGTAGACTGCCCCGGACACGCCGACTATGTAAAGAACATGATTACCGGTGCTGCTCAGATGGACGGCGCGATTTTGGTAATTGCTGCTTCTGACGGCCCGATGGCTCAGACTCGTGAACACGTATTGTTGGCTCGTCAGGTAGGCGTACCGGCTATCGTGGTATTCCTGAATAAGGTAGACCAGTTGGATGACCCGGAATTGCTCGAACTTGTAGAAATGGAAGTTCGTGAATTGTTAAGTGCTTATGACTTCCCGGGCGATGATATTCCGATTATTAAGGGTTCTGCGTTGAAGGCTATTGAAGCCGAAGGTAATCCGGACAGCCCGGATTGTGCCTGCATTCTCGAACTTATGGAAGCGGTAGACAGTTATATTCCGCAGCCGACTCGTGATATTGACCAGCCGTTCTTGATGCCGATCGAAGACGTGTTCTCTATTGAAGGCCGTGGTACTGTAGTAACCGGTCGTGTAGAACGCGGTAGCATTAAGGTGAACGACGAAATTGAAATCGTTGGTATTAAGCCGACCACCAAGACCACTGTTACTGGTATCGAAATGTTCCGTAAGCTGTTGGATATGGGTCAGGCTGGCGATAATGTTGGTTGCTTGCTCCGTGGTACTAAGAAGGCTGACGTAGAACGTGGTCAGGTATTGGCTAAGCCGGGTACGATTACTCCGCATACCAATTTCAAGGGCGAAATCTACGTATTGAGCAAGGAAGAAGGCGGCCGTCATACTCCGTTTATGAACAACTATCGTCCTCAGTTCTACTTCCGTACAACTGACGTAACGGGTATCATTACCCTGCCGGAAGGCGTGGAAATGGTTATGCCTGGCGATAACGTGTCCATCGCGGTGGAATTGATTGCTCCGATCGCTATGGAAAAGGGTTTACGTTTCGCTATCCGTGAAGGCGGTCGTACCGTTGCTTCCGGTCGTGTAGCTGAAATCGTTAAGTAATTAGCGAGTTATATAGTTAATGATTGGCCCGGTCGGATTATTTCCGGCCGGGACATTTAATCCGTGAGGAAAGTTTCATGCGTGAAATTATTATTTTGGAATGCACCGAGTGCAAGCAGCGCAATTATACTTCTATGAAGGAAAAGCGCAATACACCGGAACGCATTGAAAAGATGAAGTATTGCAAGTTCGAACAGAAGCATACACTTCATAGAGAAACCCGCTAATCAAGTTTTTATTTGAGTAGGCATTGATTCGAGATTCGAGTAAGATTGAATATCGGGTTGTGGCAATAAAAACTTAGGCGGTGCACGTAGGAGTGTAGCTCAGTTGGAAGAGCAGCGGTCTCCAAAACCGCAGGTCGAGAGTTCGAACCCCTCCGCTCCTGCCATTTTTTTTATTTAAGACGAATAAGAGGCATATATAATGATTAGAACCTGGATTAATAATACTAAGAAGTTCTTCGCCGATACTTGGGCCGAAATGTGCCGTTGTGTATGGCCGGGTAAAGAACAGCTGGTGGAGCAAACACTTCTGGTGATTGTTGTTATTGTTATTTTGTCTTTGTTCGTAGCATTAGTTGATTCAGTAAGCGGTTTTGTAATTACCAACGTTACCGGTGGAAACTAAGCGGGAGTTATGGAATAATGGATAATCAAGGACAATGGTTTGTTATTCAAGCCCTTTCCGGGCAGGAAAATAAAGTTCGGGAAGCCATCGAATATGAAATGGAGTTCGGAGTTCCCCAGCCGCCGGTATATGAAGTAAGTATTCCGTCCGAAATGGTATCCGAAGTACGTCAGGGAAAGCGGACAACGCTGAAGCGTAAGTTGTTTCCCGGATATGTTTTGGTGCGCATGGATTTGTATTGTCCGGACGGCAGTATAGATGAATTAGCATGGCATTTTATTCGTAATGTGCAGGGTGTAATTGGATTTGTCGGCGGTAGTAATCGCCCGATGCCGCTTAGTGAGGCGGAGGTTGCTGATTTGTTCCGCCAAAGCACAACGGAAGAACAAGTAAAGCCCAAGATTGCCTATGAGCTTGGGGAAGTGGTCAGAATTAAGTCCGGCGCTTTTGAGAATTTTGAAGGAGCGGTGGAGGAAATTGATAATGAACGTGGAAAGTTGAAATTGATGGTTTCGATTTTTGGTCGTTCGACACCGGTGGAATTGGAATTCTGGCAAGTTGATCGCGAATTATAATTTAGCGTTTGATTTGGGCAGAGAATTCATAAAGACGGTTTTTTCTGTCAGTTAAGTTCAGCGTCGCATATGCGGCGCTTTAGTTGTATAATAATTGTGGTTCCGGGCAGGTCTGTATGGTTCTGATGAAGAGCTGTATTTCAGGAACTTAAAAAAATATGTAGTGTTCGAGTGTGGGAGAATCTCCTGCCGCTTCCTACCACGCCGAACGGAATATGGAGTGTAAAAATGGCAAAGAAAGTTACGGGCATCATTAAGTTGCAGATCCCGGCCGGTGCGGCTAATCCGTCACCGCCGATCGGTCCGGCGCTTGGCCAGGCTGGCTGTAACATTATGGAGTTCTGTAAGCAGTTCAACGCCGCCACTCAAGCCCAGAACGGTATGGTAATTCCGGTAGTGATCACCGTTTACCAGGATCGTTCGTTCACTTTTATCTGCAAGTCGCCACCGGCGGCAGTTCTTCTGAAGAAGGCTGCTGGTTTAGCCAGTGCGGCACAGAAACCGGGTTACGGTTTCGCCGGCAAGGTAACCAAAGCTCAGGTTTTGGAAATTGCGCAGATTAAAAAGCAGGACTTGAACGCCAGAGATGACGAAGCGGCTATGGCGATCATTGCCGGAACTGCCCGGAGCATGGGCATCGAGGTGGTTGATGCGTAGAAGTAAATTGTACAAGGCTCAGGCTGAAAGTTTCGATAACGCATTGCGTTACGAAATCGCCGATGCGATTGCAAAGCTCAAAGCTATGCCGCACATCAAATTTGATGAAACTGTGGATGTAGCGTTTAAGCTTGGCATTGACCCGCGTAAATCCGATCAGAACGTGCGTGGTGCAGTAGCACTGCCGTTCGGTACCGGTAAAAAAGTGCGCGTATGCGTAGTGGCCGATGGAGCTCAGGCGGAAGACGCTAAGGCTGCTGGTGCTGATGTTGTTGGTTATGACGATGTTGTAGCCAAAATTAAAGACGGTTGGTTGGATTTTGATGTTTTAATCGCCACCGGCGATGCGATGAAGATGGTTCGTCCTCTTGGTCGTCAGCTCGGTCCGCGCGGTTTAATGCCGAACCCCAAGACCGGTACAGTTACCGAACAGGTTGGTAATGCGGTAAAAGAAGCTAAAGCCGGTCGTGCGGAGTTCCGTGCTGATCGTGGTGCCTGCGTACATGTAGGTATTGGCAAGCTCTCTTTCCCGGTAGAATCTCTGGTGGGTAACTATCAGGTGGTTGTAGATGCGTTGATGAAGGCCAAGCCGGCTACCGCTAAAGGTACCTATATGGTCAGCAGCACGGTGTCCAGCACCATGAGTCCGGGCGTAAAAGTAATCGTTAAAGAGACTGTTGCGAGGGAAAAATGAGAACTGAAAAACTTCATATAGTCAATTATATTGGCTCCTTGTTGAAGGATTCGGCGTTCGTTTACTTCGTATCTTTCCAGGGTCTTAAGGTTAAAGAAATTGACGAATTGCGTGGCAAGCTGAATGATGTCGGCGCCAAATGCCATGTTATTAAGAATGCGTTAATTCATAAAGCTGCTGAACTTTCCGGTATTGATGCTTTGGTAGATCTGAAATTAGTTGAAGGCACCGCCATGATTTGTGGCGATGGTGATGCTTCTCAGGTTGCCAAGTGTTTGTCCGAGTTTGGTAAAACTCATGAAGTAATGGCTGCCAAGAGCGGTTTAATGGATGGTGCGTTGCTCAGCGTTGCTGATGTTGCCGCTATCGCCGACTTGCCGAGCAAAGATCAGTTGCGTGCGCAGTTGCTGGCTACCATGCTGGCTCCGGCAACCAACCTTGCCGGCTTGTTGAACGCCAAGGCTGCCACTATTCTGAATGTGCTTAATGCGTATAAAGAAAAACTTGAATCTAATAATTAATTAATCTCAAACATATATGGAGGCATGTACAATGTCCGAAGAAACTAAAGTTGAAGTATCCGCGGAAATGGAACAGTTCATTTCCTACATCGAGAACATGACCGTTTTGGATCTGTCCAAATTGGTTAAGGCTCTTGAAGAACGCCTTGGCGTTAGCGCTGCTGCTCCGGTGGCTGTTGCTGCTGCTCCGGCTGCTGCTGCTGCCGCTCCGGCTGAAGAAAAGACCGAATTTGACGTAATCTTGGCCTCTTTCGGCGAAAACAAGGTTGCTGTTATTAAGGAAGTTCGCGCTATTACCGGTTTAGGCTTAAAGGAAGCCAAAGACTTGGTAGAAGGTGCTCCGAAGGCTGTGAAGGAAGGCGTTTCCAAGGATGACGCTGCTAACTTCAAGAAGCAGTTGGAAGCCGCTGGCGCTAAGGTTGAAGTTAAGTAATTTTACTTTAACTTTAACATTATGAGTGGAATCCGGAGTTTGGATTCCACTCAAGACGGTGGGAAAAAGACGAAAGTTTAGTTCCCGCCGATTTTGACTTTACACAGCTGAATTTTTTTAGTTGTGGTTTGAATATACCGATATTGCAAAAAATATTGGAATATTCGGCAGAGGTAATACATTATATATGTGTTGGTTCTGACGTTCTTTCCGGGAAACCGGATTGGCGGGCTGAGGATTGATAAAAAACGGCACCGAGAGTTAAAAGTCCGGAGCGGTTTAGAGTTATTTCGGCTGGTCATTTGACTTGGATGCAACCAAAGTTGAAGGACGTGCATGAGGTTTTGTGTTGCAAGGCAACTTCCTGAAGAAATTTTGCTGAATTGGTTTTGCTTATTGATCAGAAGCATAAAATTGGCAAAATTGGCTTGTTTTTTCGATAATCTTGATTGGCAAGTCAGCTGCATTTATAGTTGTACGGATTTTGTGGATGGTCGTGCGGCGATATAGGCAGATTGGAGCTTGACTGGTTGAGTTGCGGAGTTTTTTAATTCAGATAAGTTGAATATGATGCAGATTATTTTTCTGAAGGCCGGTAACCCGGATATTGCATGAAATGCTTGTGAATTTGAGCTGTATTGATGAGTTGGATATGGCGAGAAGCGACGGGAGGCAAAAGTCGTTTTCGTGAGGGGGGGAGCAGATAATAAGTTCAATAAGCGTGCGCTTCATGCAATGTTCGGATTAGCGGTACGGGATTGGAATCGTGGTTTTTTGGTTCTAATCAACAGAGATTGGTTGAATTATGGTTTTTTGGTTCAGCGGGAATCTCTTGGAAAAGCAATGACAGGTTTGTTAGTTTTATGGCGGAAGAATGCCGCATAAAACCAACGATATACCGGTGATTGCTGAAGAAAAAATTTTTTTGAAGAAAATTGCATTTTTTTTCAATATTTTTTATTATGGTTTGGCTTCCAAACGCAGTTTTTTTATCAAAACTTGCGTCCGGAGGCTTGTGTCGTTTTTACTGGATTTATCTTTGAGGGCGGAGCTTAAATTTTTATGAATTTGTGATTACGGTCATAAATCATTTAAAGTTGCCGAGTCCCGGATTGCGCAGGACGGGAGAATATTCTGAAGTGCAAAAATGGATAAATCTTTGATATATAAGTTGTAAATACCCGGCGGAAATCTCCGTGGGCAAAGAAGAATGGTGAGAAATGGCTAAACGTATCAATTACGGCAAGTTGCAAGACGTGCTGAATATGCCCGATTTGATCGGGTTGCAGCTGGACTCTTTCCGCAACTTTCTGCAGGCGGGAGTCCCGCCGGAACATCGTCAGAACGTAGGGTTACAGGAAATTTTCAACGAGATTTTCCCGATTGAAAGTTTCGACAAGCAGATGTCGGTGGAATTCGTCAGCTATACAGTCGGCGAAGCCAAGAGCGACGTGGTGGACTGCATTAAAGACGGGCACACCTACTGCGCACCGTTGTATGTGGACTTTTTGGTAAAGCACAACGGGTTGGAAGTGCCGGAACGTATCTTTATGGGCGAAATTCCGATCATGACCGAACGCGGCACTTTTGTAATCAACGGTGCGGAACGTGTTATTATCAGTCAGTTACACCGTTCGCCGGGGATCTGCTTTGAAAAAGACCGCCATGCCAGCGGACGTACTTTATACAGCTATCGCATTATTCCGGACCGCGGGTCGTGGATGGAAGTGCAGTTTGATATCAACGATGTGATCTATATTTATTTGGATCGTCGTCGTCGTCGTCGTAAGTTCTTAATCACCACTTTCTTGCGCGCCGTAGGCTATGAAACCAACCGCGACATTTTAGGCGGGGTGTATGATGTTAAAAATCATACTGTGGCATCTTTGCTCAAACAGCCGGATTTGTCTAAATACTACACGGTGGACGATATCACCAATGAAGATACCGTGGTGGTGCTGGATGAACTTACTCAGCTGTCTGAATCCGGTTTGGAAGAACTGCAGAATGCGGGCATTAAGAGTATTGATTTGGCTTATATTCCCGATGGCGACAACTATTTAATCGGTTGTTTGCGCCGCGGAATTGAACGTAGCAGTGACGAAGCGTTAAAGGAAATTTACCGCAAGATGCGGCCGGGCGATCCGGCTGATGTGAAGAATGCCAAGCAGTTACTGACTCGTCTGTTTTTTGATATCAAGCGTTATGATTTAGGTACGGTAGGCCGTTTTAAGATTAATGAACGTTTGAATTTGAATACTCCGCTGACGGAACGCACGTTGTTGCCGGAAGATTTGATGGTGGCGACCAAGGAATTGATCCGTTTGCGGCACACCGGCGGTGAAGTTGATGATATTGACCATTTGGGCAGCCGTCGTGTACGTACCGTGGGCGAATTGTTGCAGAACCACTGTCGTATCGGCTTATTGCGCACCGAGCGTTTGATTCGTGAGCGCATGACCATGAATCCGGACGAAACGCCGAGCAAGCTGATTAATCCGAAGGCGTTTACCAGTGTTATTCGTGACTTTTTCACCCGTAACCAGTTGTCGCAGTTTATGGACCAGACCAACCCGTTGAGCGAGTTGACCAATAAGCGTCGTTTGTCAGCCTTGGGTCCGGGTGGTTTGAGCCGTGATCGTGCCGGGTTTGAAGTTCGAGACGTGCATTCCTCGCACTATGGCCGTATTTGCCCGATTGAAACGCCGGAAGGCCCGAACATCGGTTTGATTTCGTCCATGTCATTATACGCCACCATCAATAAGTACGGATTTTTGGAAACTCCGTATCGCCGGGTGGAAGAGGGCAAAGTTACGGATAAAATTGACTTTTTGACCGCCGATAAAGAAGAACAGTTTGTGATTGCTCAGGCCAATGCGTTGTTGAACGAAAACAACAGCTTTGTGCGGGATATGGTGATGTGCCGTTTCCACGGGGAGTCTGAATTGCAGTCCCGTGAGAGTGTTCAGTATATGGACGTATCGCCGAAGCAGCTGGTAAGTGCCGCCGCCGGGATCATTCCGTTTTTGGAACACGACGATGCGAACCGTGCTTTGATGGGTTCTAACATGCAGCGTCAGGCGGTTCCATTGCTGAAGCCGCAGGCTCCGTTGGTCGGTACCGGCCTGGAAGCCCGTATTGCGGTGGACTCCCGTGCGGTAATGACCTGCCGTGAAGATGGTATTGCCGCAGAAGTTACCGGTGAACATATTATTGTTACGCCGGACGGCTTGACGCCGGACAAGACCGCATTCCCGGACAAGGTGCAGTATTACCGTTTGTTCAAGTTTTTGCGCAGTAATGCCGGAACTTGTGTAAATCAGCGGCCGACCATTGTGCGCGGTACGGTATTGAAGGCCGGCGATGTAATTGCCGACGGCGCCGCCACGGAAGATGGTGAACTCGCTTTAGGGCGTAACGTGCTGGTGGCGTTTATGCCGTGGTGCGGATATAACTTTGAAGACGCGATTATTGTAAGTGAACGTTTGGTTAAGGAAGACCATTTTTCCAGCGTGCATGTGGAAGAATATGAAATCACCAGCCGTGAAACCAAGCTGGGGCCGGAAGAAATCACCCGAGATATTCCGAATGTGAGCGAAGATGCATTGCGCAACTTAGGCTCCAACGGTGTGATTGTACCGGGCGCGGAAGTGAAGCCCGGTGATATTCTGGTCGGTAAGATTACGCCGAAGAGCGAAACTGAATTGGCACCGGAAGAACGTTTGCTGCGGGCTATTTTTGGTGAAAAGGCGGCCGACGTTAAGGATTCCAGTTTGGTGGTCTCCAGCGGTAAGAGCGGGATTGTGATGGACTTGCGTATTGAATACTCCAAGGATCCGAATCAGCCGAACAGCGGAGTTTCCAAATCCGAACAGCGCCGGCAGACCAAGCAGGCGAAGGATACCTATCGGCAGGCGTTTTCTGAAGTGGTGGACGATTTGACCGAACGGTTAAGCGATATTATGCTGGGGCAGAAGTTGCCGTTCCCGATACTGGATGTGTCGACGGCGAAGGAGTCCACGGTTTTAATCAGCTCCAATCGTAAAGTTACCCGCAGTGCCATCGCCAAACTGGCGAATAAGTACAATGCGTGGGATATGGAAGATTGCGACTTGAAACATACAATTGCGGAAGTGATTGATAGTTTTGCGGTGCAGTTTGAAGAAGTTGAAAACATGCGTAATGAGTCGCTCTCTATTTTGGAGGACGGCGACGGCATGGACGGCGGCCCGATCCGGCGTGTAAAAGTTTATGTTGGTATTAAGCGTAAACTGCAGGTTGGGGATAAGATGGCCGGTCGTCACGGTAACAAGGGTATTGTATCCAAGATTGTACCGGTGGAAGATATGCCGTTCCTGGATGATGGCACTCCGGTGGATATCGTGTTGAATCCGTTGGGTGTACCGAGCCGAATGAACGTCGGGCAGGTGTTGGAAACTCACTTGGGCTGGGCGGCCAAGATGCTGGGAATTAAGATTGCCACTCCGGTGTTTGACGGTATTGAAGAACAAACCATTGTTGAATTGATGGAAAAAGCCAACCACGAAGAAGCCAAGCGTGTGGGCCGCAACTATCACTGGGGATTCTTCAAGAACGAAGACGGCGAATGGGAATTTGACGGTAAGACCGTGGTTTATGACGGTCGTACCGGAGATGAGTTTGACCAGCGCGTAATGGTGGGTCAGATTTATATGTTGAAGTTGGACCACTTGGTTGCCAATAAGATCCATGCACGTGCGGTTGGTCCGTACTCGCTGGTTACGCAGCAGCCGTTGGGCGGTAAAGCTCAGCATGGTGGTCAGCGTTTCGGGGAAATGGAAGTGTGGGCGCTGGAAGCGTATGGCGCCGCTTACAATTTGCAGGAAATGTTGACCGTAAAGAGCGATGATGTAGCCGGCCGTGCCCGGATTTACGAATCGATTGTAAAGGGGCATAACGTTTTGAGCGCCGGTCGTCCGGAATCGTTCAATGTATTGCTGAAAGAAATGCAGAGCTTGGGGCTGGATATTCGTGCAGTTCCGGCGGAAGCTGAAGAAAAATAAGAGTGGAGGTTCACTTTGATTGACAACTCTTTTGCATATTCCGATGTATTCGGAAAGACCACCAATCAGTTTGGTAAGGTTACTATTAAGGTAGCATCTCCGGATGTTATTCGTTCGTGGAGTCACGGCGAAGTTAAGAATCCGGAGACTATCAATTATCGCAGCTTTAAGCCGGAAAAGGGCGGACTGTTTTGCGAACGTATTTTCGGGCCGACTCGTGACTGGGAATGTAATTGCGGCAAGTACAAACGGGTAAAACATAAAAATACGGTTTGCGACCGTTGCGGTGTGGAAGTTACTCAGGCCAAGGTGCGGCGTGAACGCATGGGGCATATTGAATTAGCTGTGCCGGTGTCGCACATCTGGTTCTTTAAGTGTACCCCAAGCCGTATTGGTTTGATGCTGGATATGCAGGCCAAAATGCTGGAACGTGTGGTATATTATGAAGCCTGGGTGGTAACAGATCCGGGCGATACCCCGCTGGTATTGGGGCAGATTATGGACGATTTGGAATATCGTCAGGCGCGTGAAGTTTACGGCGACGGATTTATTGCCGATATGGGTGCCCCGGCGTTGAAGACTTTGCTGGAACAGATAGACTTGCCAAGTTTGAAGGCTGAACTGGAAGTTCTGTTGGTGGGCAGCAAGAATAAGGCGATCCGTAAAAAGATGTCCAAGCGTTTGCGTTTGGTGGAAGGTTTTATCAACAGCAACACCCGTCCGGAATGGATGATTCTTACCGTATTGCCGGTAATTCCTCCGGATTTGCGGCCGTTGGTACCGTTGGAAGGCGGTCGTTTTGCTACCAGCGACTTGAACGATTTGTATCGTCGTGTAATCAACCGTAACAACCGTTTGAAGCACTTGTTGCAGCTTTGCACTCCGGATGTGATTATCCGTAATGAAAAGCGTATGCTGCAGGAAGCGGTGGATGCATTGATGGATAACGGCCGTCATGGTCGTGCGGTTACCGGTGCCGGGAATCGTGCCTTAAAGTCATTGTCGGACATGTTAAAGGGCAAGCAGGGGCGTTTCCGCCAGAACTTGCTGGGTAAACGTGTGGACTACTCCGGCCGTTCGGTAATTGTAGTAGGGCCGGAATTGAAGATTTGGCAGTGCGGTTTGCCGAAAAAGATGGCGTTGATTCTGTTTGAACCGTTTATTATCCGCCACCTTAAAGAGCGTGGTTTTGCGCATACCGTGCGTGGTGCCAAAAAGATGATTGAACGCGGCGAACCGATTGTATGGGATATTCTGGAAGAAGTTACCACCGGGCATCCGATTATGTTGAACCGTGCGCCGACGTTGCACCGTTTGAGTATTCAGGCGTTTGACCCGGTGTTGATTGAAGGTTCGGCACTGCGTCTGCACCCGTTGGTATGTACTGCGTATAATGCGGACTTTGACGGTGACCAGATGGCGGTACACGTGCCGTTGAGCAATGAAGCGCAGATGGAAACCAAGTTGCTGATGCTGGCGCCGAATAATATTTTCTCGCCGGCGAACGGTAAGCCGATTACATCGCCGACGCATGACATTACGCTGGGTGCATACTATCTTACGTTTGAACCGCGTAATAAGGATCGGGCTAAATTGTATCGGGATACATTTGAAGTATTGTATGCGCACAGCTGCAAATTCATCAAAATCCATGATGCGGTACGGATTCCGAACCCGAACTACGGCAAGGATACGGTATATGGTGACAAGGACAGTCGTTTTATCACCACCAGTGCCGGGCGTTGTTTGTTTAATGAAATTTGGGATGCCCGTTTGGGATTCTATAATAAAGTGGCCAAGAAAAAGCAGTTGAGCGAATTAATCAGTATATCGTATAAGCTCTCCGGGCACGACGCCACGATTAAGCTGTTGGACGATTTGAAGGCCTTGGGGTATAAATATTCCACTTTGGCCGGGTTGTCGATTTCGATTACCGACCTGAAGATTCCGGCGGCCAAGAGTGTCTTGATTGACGCTGCCCGTCAGCAGATTAACGTGGTTATGGACCAGTATCATAACGGGGTTATTACGGAAGGCGAACGCCATAATAAGGTTATTGACATTTGGACAAAGACCAGTAATGACGTGGCGAACGAACTGTTTAAGCGTTTGGAAGCGGATTCCGAACGTGGCGAAATCAACCCGGTGTATGCGATGTTGGACTCCGGGGCTCGTGGTAGCCGTGATCAGATTCGTCAGTTGGCCGGTATGCGTGGTTTGATGGCTAAACCGTCCGGTGATATTATTGAACAGCCGATTACCGCCAACTTCCGTGAAGGCTTGAGCGTGCTGGAATACTTCATTAGTACCCACGGAGCCCGTAAAGGTTTGGCGGACACGGCGTTAAAGACGGCGGACTCCGGTTATATGACCCGTAAGCTGGTGGATGTAGCGCAGGATATAATTTGTCGTGTGGAAGACTGCGGTACGATTCGCGGTATTCGTGTTGCGGCGATTGTGGACGGTGATGAAGTGATCATGCCGTTGCGGGATCGTATTTTAGGGCGTTTTGCCGCTGCTGACATTAAGGACCCGGCCTTCTCGGACGGTCGTCTGTTGATTGCCGCCGGCGAAGAATTTACGCCGCAGATTGCGGATATGATTACTCAGCGCGGGATTCAGAACGTATTGATTCGTTCTACTTTAACTTGCGAAACCGAGCAGGGCGTATGTATTAAGTGCTATGGCCGTAATTTGGCCAGCGACCGTTTGGCCAAGATTGGCGATGCGCTGGGAATTATTGCGGCGCAGTCCATCGGGGAACCGGGTACTCAGCTTACCATGCGTACTTTCCACATTGGGGGTACGGCTTCTACCAAGGGGTTGCGTGAACCGCGGTTAACGGCTCGTCAGGCCGGCACGCTGAAGATGATGAACGTGCGTACCGTACAGAATGAAAAGGGCGAAAATGTGGTGGTGAACAAGAATGGTTACATTATTCTGTTTGACGCCGAAGAAGCCCGCCAGAAAGAGGAAGTGGCTCGTAAGCGTGCCCAGCTGGAAGCCGAAGCGATCGGCAGCTATTATAATAAGGATTATGACTACTGGAGCGATGCGCTGAAGGATTCGGAAATCGAACGTTATGATTTGGAAACCGGTGCGGTGCTGGAATGCGACGATGGCAGTGAAGTGAAGGTTGACCAGCAGTTTGCCCACTGGGATCCGTATCACGTGCCGATTATTGTCGAAGAGAGCGGTATGGTAGAGTTGCATGACTTGGTGGAAGGTGTAACCTTGAACCGCCAGAAGCGTGGCGGTGTGGAAGAAGTTACCGTAATGGAACACCGTGAAGACTTGCATCCGCAGATTGTAATCAAGACGCTTGACGGCGAATTTATACAGAACTATCCATTGCCGTCCGGTGCGTTTTTGATGACCCGCTCCGGAGCCAAGGTGAGAAAAGGTATGGTGGTTGCCCGTGTACCTCGTCAGTCGCAGAAGAATAAAGACATCACCGGGGGGTTGCCGCGTATTTCGGAATTGTTCGAAGCGCGTAACCCGAAGGATGTGGCGGAAATCTCCCGTATTGACGGTGTGGTGGAAGTGGAAAAGACCACTCGTGGCCGCCGTACACTGGTGATTGTGGATCCGGAATCGGAACAGCGTGAAGAGCATACCAATATTCCGGCGCACAAGCACTTGACGGTAAGCCGTGGCGATACGGTACGCAAGGGGCAGAAACTTACCGAAGGTTCGGTGGTTCCCAGTGCGTTGCTAGAAGTTTGCGGCCCGCACGAATTGCAGCGTTATCTGGTGGATGAAATTCAGCTGGTATACCGTGCCCAGGGTGTGGAAATTAACGATAAGCACGTAGAAATTATTATTCGTCAGATGATGCAGAAGATTCGTGTTACCGAACCGGGCGACAGTGATTTTCTGCTTGGCGAACAGATAGACCGGGTTAATTTTGACCGCAAGAATCGTGAAATTGCCGTGCGTGGCGGAGAGCCGGCGCAAGGTGAACCGATCTTGTTGGGTATTACTAAGGCGTCGTTGGAAACGGAGTCGTTTATTTCGGCGGCCTCGTTCCAGGATACCACACGAATTCTTACCGAAGCGGCAACGCTGGGTAAGGAAGATATGTTGAAAGGTTTTAAGGAAAACGTTATTACGGGGCATCTTATTCCGGCCGGTACCGGTACGGAAAAGTTGCAGTCTCTGCAGCTGAAGTATTTGGGCGAAGAGATTGAACCGGAATTGCCGGAGGCTGAAGTTGCGGAACCCGCAGAAGCTGAACCGGTAGAGTTGGAAATAGAGGATTCTGTCCCCGTTGCTGAGCTGAGCGCGGAGTAAGAAGGCGTTTTCCATAAAACATACTGTTAAACCACCCGGCGATTGGTTAAAAATCGCCGGGGAATTTAAAACTTGAACAGAAAATCAAGGCGTAAATCAGGTTTTGGCGGTAAGAGATGAAACCGGGAGCCGGCCGAACACCAGCGCAGCGAAAGTTGCGTTCGACATCTGGGAAATAGACAACGGGACAATTTAAAACATTTGTTGTAAAACGGCAAAAAAGTTTAAAAAAGCCCCGCAAAGAGTCATTAATACGGTTTTTTTGCAAAAAAAACGAATAAAATCGCGTTTTTTATTTGTTTTTTTGTAAAAAAAGAGTATCTTAAAGGACTCAGTATGTATATTTTAAAAAATTCATGTTTATATAAATAGAAAAAAAGGTGTAAGAAAGAATGCCAACAATTAATCAATTGGTACGGTTCGGCCGCCAGGATAAGGAAACTCAGAGCAAAAGTCGTGCTCTTAGTGCCTGTCCGCAGCGTCGTGGTGTGTGCTTGCAGGTAACCACCCGTTCCCCGAAGAAGCCGAACTCCGCTTTGCGCAAAATTGCCCGTGTACGTTTGACCAACGGGCAGGAAGTAACCGCCTATATTGGTGGTGAAGGTCATAACTTGCAGGAACACTCTGTAGTGCTGGTAAAGGGCGGTCGTGTACGTGACTTGCCTGGTGTTCGTTATCACATTGTTCGCGGCGCGCTCGATAGCTTGGGTGTGGCCAAACGTATGCAGGGCCGTTCAAAATACGGTGCAAAACGTGCTAAGCAGCAGAAGAAGTAGGAGTTTATTTAAATGAGAAGACGTAGACCCGAAAAGCGGGAACTTACTCCCGATGTAAAGTATAACAGCGCGGCGGTTGCCCGTTTGATTAATACTATTATGACTTGCGGCAAGAAGTCAGTTGCTCAGCACATTGTTTACGGTGCGCTGGATATTCTGGCTACCCGCAAGAGCGATGTATCCCCGATGGATATATTCAATCAGGCTTTGGAAAATGTAAAGCCGAAGTTGGAAGTAAAGAGTCGTCGTGTTGGCGGTGCCACCTATCAGGTGCCGGTGGAAGTTGCTCCGGAACGTCAGGTAGCCCTGGCGATGCGCTGGATCACCACCTATTCCCGCGGCCGTAAAGGTAAAAGCATGACTGAATCTTTGGCCTCTGAATTGCTTGATGCTTTTGATAACACCGGTTCTTCCGTTAAGAAGAAAGAAGATACCTTCAAGATGGCTCAGGCTAACAAAGCCTTTGCGCACTATCGGTGGTAATTTATTATGGAAATCAAGAAAGAATTTAAAGAGTCGCCGAATCGCCAGATTCCGTTGCATGATACCCGTAATATCGGTATTATGGCGCATATTGACGCGGGTAAAACCACGTTGTCAGAACGTATTTTGTATTATTGCGGATTAACCCATAAGATTGGTGAAACTCATGAAGGCAGTGCCACCATGGACTGGATGGCTCAGGAACAGGAACGTGGTATCACGATTACTTCCGCAGCTACTACCGCAATGTGGAATGGGCATCGTATTAACTTAATTGACACTCCCGGACACGTGGACTTTACTGCTGAAGTAGAACGTTCATTGCGTGTACTGGATGGTGCCGTTGCGGTGTTCTGTTCTGTGGGTGGTGTACAGCCGCAGTCAGAAACTGTATGGCGTCAGGCTCAGAAGTACAAAGTGCCGATTATTGCCATGGTAAACAAAATGGACCGTACCGGTGCTAATTTTGAAAGCGTCGTACACCAGATTAAATTTAAACTTGGCGGTAATCCGGTTCCAATTATGTTGCCGATCGGTGCAGAAGCCGACTTTGTCGGTGTAATTAATGTAGTTGATGGCAAGGCGATATATTTTGACGGTGATGAGACCGGTTCAAAGATGCGTGTTGAAGAGTTGACTCCGGAACAATCTGAACGTCGTGAAGAAGCCTATGCCCATTTGGTTGAGTGTTTGGCGGAATCTGACGAAGAAATTATGGAAATCTTCCTTGCCGATGAACAGCCGACCGTGGAACAGGTGCGTGATGCTTTGCGTCGTTGTACGATTGCATGTTCAGTTGTGCCGGTTTGCTGTGGTACGGCGTTTAAGAACAAGGGCGTACAGCCGTTGCTGGACAGTGTGGTAAATTATTTGCCGTCTCCGGTGGATATCTGGACGATTAACGGTACTGATCCGTATACCCAGGAACCCAAGACTCGTCATGCCGGGGACATGCAGCCGTTCTCGGCTCTTGCTTTCAAGATTATGACCGACCCGTATGTAGGTAAGTTGACCTTCTTCCGTGTATACTCCGGCATTGCTCAGCGTGGTATGACGGTGTTGAATCCGCGTACCGGCAAAACCGAACGTTTAGGCCGTTTACTGCAGATGCATGCCAACCACCGTGAAGAAAAAGATGAGGTTTTCTCCGGCGATATTGCCGCTATTGTAGGTTTGCGCAACGTTACCACCGGTGATACATTGTGTGTTGAAAATGATCCGATTGTATTGGAATCAATGCACTTCCCGGATCCGGTAATCAGTATTGCCATCGAACCGAAAACTGCCGCCGAACGTGACAAGCTGTATAAGGGCTTGGGCGCATTGGCGGAAGAAGACCCGACCTTCCAGGTTCGCAGTGATGAAGAAACTAGCCAGACCATTATCAGCGGTATGGGTGAGTTGCATCTGGAAATTATTTTGGATCGTTTGATTCGTGAATTTAAGGTGGAAGCCGCTACCGGTGCACCGCAGGTTGCGTATCGTGAAGCGATTCTGGGTAAGGGTTCGGCGAACAGTAAGTTTGTGCGTCAGTCCGGCGGCCGCGGTCAGTACGGGCATGTAATCATTGACTTGTATCCCGGCGAACAGGGTTCAGGCGTAGTGATAGAGAACAAGGTAGTTGGCGGTAACATTCCGAAAGAATATATTAAGCCGATTGAAGCCGGTATTCGTGAAGCGGCGCAGTCCGGTATTTTGGCCGGTTATCCGTTGATCGACATTAAGGTGGATATCCTTGACGGTTCTTATCACCCGGTAGACTCTTCTGAAATGGCGTTTAAGGTGGCCGGTTCTATGGCGCTTAAAGAAGCCGCTCAGAAAGCTGGTCTTACATTGCTTGAACCGATTATGAAACTGGAAATCACTACGCCGGACGAAAACATGGGCGATGTAATTGGTGACGTAACCAGCCGCCGCGGTAATATTGCCGAAGTTGACTCTTCGTCGATGAGCAATTTCACCAAGATTACGGCGCAGGTTCCGCTGGCGGAACTGTTTGGTTATACCACGGCATTGCGCTCATTGAGTCGCGGCCGCGCCACTTCTGCGATGGAACCGTCGCATTTCGATCGTGTACCAAAATCAATTCAAGATAAAGTAACTGAGAAGAAGTAAAAAGATGAGCAATTCACAAAAAATTCGGATTCGCTTGCAGGCTTACGAAAGCCGCATTCTCGACCAGTCGGTTGCGGAAATCGTTGGCACTGCCAAACGCACCGGTTCAATGGTTGCCGGCCCGGTGCCGTTGCCGACTCGTGTTGAACGTTTCACTGTGAACCGTTCGCCCCACGTAAATAAGAAGTCGATGGAACAGTTTGAAATGCGCACACATAAGCGTATGATGGACATTGTAAACCCGACTGCTAAGACGGTTGACGAGTTGAAGAAACTCAATCTGCCCGCAGGGGTGGATATCTCGGTAAAAATCGGTTAATCTGATTTTACCAGGATGAGCGTCAGTGGTCATTTTCGTTCAAACGGGAATGGCCGCTGATGAATTGTAAACAGGAAAAGAGTAATTGCAGAGTCATTTTATTTGAGTTAATGCAGCTTAGGTGGTATTCAAATAATGATTGAGTTGAGCAGTTACATTTTTAGTTGGACCCGGCCGGGGAGTATGTGATTTGTCGATTTTTTAATGGAACCGATAATCGTATTTTAAGCATGGTGCTTAAACTGCGGCGCACACAAGACGGTCAGACAGCGATACCAATGCAGCCAGCCGATGACTGTAAGTATCCGAAGGAGAAAAATGAAAAATTTAATCGGTAAGAAACTGGGAATGACTCAGGTCTACGATGCCAGCGGCCGTGTTGTACCGGTAACGGTAGTACAGGCAGGCCCCTGCGTTGTAGTAGATGTCAAGACCACGGACCGCGATGGTTACACTGCGGTTCAGTTGGGCTTCGGCAGCAAGAAGGCCAAGAATGCCAGCAAGGCAGTTTTAGGTCATTGCGCCAAAGCAGGTTACAAAACCTCTGCCCCGACGCACCTGCGTGAATTCCGCACCAATGGTGATTGCGAATTGGCCATAGGCACCGAACTCAAGGCAGACGTGTTTGCTGAAAATGATTACCTGGATGTAACCGGCACAATTAAGGGCCGTGGCTTTCAGGGTGTAGTAAAGCGCTATAACTTTGGCGGCGGTCGTGCCAGTCACGGTGGCGCCTGGACTCGCCGGACCGGTTCTATCGGTATGTGCGAATTTCCGGGTCGTGTATTGCGCGGTAAGCGTATGCCTGGGCATATGGGTAACGTTCGGCGGACGATCCAGAATTTACAGATCGTTCGGGTAATGGCTGAAGACAACGTGATCTTGGTTCGCGGTGCAGTACCTGGTGCCAATGGCGGCGTGGTTCTGTTGCGTAAAGCGATTAAGAAATAAGTGGACAAAAGGTGAAAGATATGTCGAAAAAATTAGATATTTTGAATTGCCAGGGTGCCACTGTTGGCGAGTACATTATTCCGGATGAAGTAATTGAACTGGAAAAAGGCGAACAGGCCGTACATGATGCAGTAGTGGCTTTTATGGCTGGTCAGCGTGCAGGCACGGCGTCTACCAAGACTCGTGGCATGGTAGCCGGCGGCGGTGCCAAGCCGTTCCGTCAGAAAGGGCTTGGCCGTGCTCGTGCCGGCTCCAACCGTTCTCCGGTTTGGGTTGGCGGTGGTGTAACATTTGGCCCGCAGCCGCGTGATTTCAGCAAAAAAATCAATAAAAAAGTAGCCAAACTTGCGTTGCGTCGTGCGTTCACAGAACGCATTGTAGAAGGCAGTGTTATGGTTGTAGACAAGTTTGAACTGGCCGATCATAAGACCAAGAGTGCTGTAGCAGTATTCAAGGCCTTGAACGTGTACAGCAACTTGTTGGTTGCCGTACCGGACTATGAAGAATGCGCAGTTTGCGCCACCGGTAACTTGGCGGACGTTTCTTTGCGTCGTGCGATCAGCATCAACGTATACGAATTGTTGCGTTATAACCGTATCCTGTTCACCAAGGATGCTCTGGACGCGTTTATTGCGCGTTTGGCTAACTAAGGAGTAAATGCATGAAAAACGCTTATAGCATTATTATCTCTCCGGTGATCAGTGAGAAGAATCAGGTACTGGCCACGCAGGGCAAGTATGTATTTAAGGTAGCTCCCACCAGTGAAAAGATTGAAATCGGTCGTGCCGTTGAACAGTTGTTCAATGTAAAGGTAAAGTCGGTAAACGTTATGAATCTGAGTGGTAAAGCTAAACGTATGGGACGTTCCGTAAAGATGGGTCGTCGGCCGGATTGGAAGAAAGCTATTGTAACGTTGTCGGAAGGCTCGATTGAGCTGTTCTGATATTGAAAGGTAATTACTATGGCATTGAAAAGTTTTAGTCCGGTAACTCCGAGCCGTCGAAACATGACCGCTGCTGATTACAGCGTGCTCACGGTTAACAATCCGGAAAAGAGTTTGACTAAGGGGTTGAAAGCCTCTGGCGGCCGTAATAACAATGGTCGTATCACCACTCGTTTCCGTGGCGGTGCGAACAAGCGCAATTATCGTTTAGTCGATTTTAAGCGTGCAAAAGAAGGCGTTCCGGCAACTGTTAAGACGATTGAATACGATCCGTATCGTTCGGCTTATATTGCATTGATTTTCTACAAAGACGGCGAAAAGGCTTATATCCTGGCCGCCAATGGCATGAAGGTCGGCGATGTAGTTATGAACGGAGCCAAAGCGGAATTGAAGCCGGGTAACTCCATGAAGCTGAAAGACATTCCGGTTGGTATCAACCTCCACAATATTGAATTGATTGCGGGTAGCGGCGCTAAGTTAGTGCGTTCAGCCGGTCAGTATGCGGTATTGCGTGGTAAGGATGAAAAATACGCTCAGGTGAAATTGCCGTCAGGTGAAGTTCGAATGATCAATTTGGAATGCCGTGCCTCGATTGGGGAAGTTGGCAATTCTGAATTCATGAACATCAAGATGGGTAAAGCTGGTAAGAAGCGTTATACCGGTAAGCGTCCGCACGTACGCGGCGTAGTTATGAACCCGGTAGACCATCCGATGGGCGGGGGCGAAGGCCGTACCTCTGGTGGCGGTCATCCGGTTTCGCCGTGGGGTCAGTTGGCTAAGGGTTATCGTACCCGCAGTCCGAAGAAGAACTCCAGTAAGTTCATTGTAGAACGGAGGAAGAAGTAATGGCCAGATCTATTAAAAAAGGTCCGTTTATCGACCAGTATCTCATTGATAAAGTTGAGAAGATGGAACAGAGCGGCAAGAAGGATCCGATCAAAACCTGGTCCCGTCGTTCTATGATTATGCCGGATTTCGTTGGGCATACATTCAACGTGCATAATGGTAAGACCTTTGTGCCGGTGTTTGTAACTGAAAACATGGTAGGTCATCGTTTGGGCGAATTTTCGCTGACTCGTACCTTCCGTGACCACGGGGTTATGTCCGGTAAGAAGTAAGATTTTTACTTTTGCTTCATTCAAGACCGTCCATTTGGGCGGTCTTTTTTTGTATTAATTTTCGGGGTGGCATATTATCGATGTAGTAGATAATGCAAAACCGGACACTATCGGCATATTGAAAAAGCGGGAAGAATGACTTTGAGAAAAGTATTCTTCCCGCTTTGGGTTAGACTGGTTAATATCAGGCGGTTATTCGGCCAATGACTAATTTGCCGTTATCCACCGACGCCGTATAGTTGTTGAGGGTTTCACCAAACTCAAACGAGCCTAACAGAACTTGATTCTGATATAATTCAAACTTGAGTGATTCGGCGACGGAATCATCGGCTAACTGCATTAAACTGAATTTAGTGCGTAAATCCAACTCGCCAATTTCAATTTTGACGAGTTGTTCGCCATCGGCAAAACCGAAAGCATCGGCATTCTGCATAAATGCAACTTCACTCAGGTCGGCGGCTCGATTGGTCAAGTCAAACTCAAAGGTATTGCATAGATAGCCGTTACCGCTGGTTACTTCGGTATTCCCGGTAAAGCGTACGATATCAAAATTGCATAAACTTACATTAAAATCTCCGGAAAAACCGTTAAATGCCAAGATTTTGGTTCCGGCAACCGAACCGGGCATTTTCCCGTCGCCGGAAATGGTGCCGCCGATGGTCAACAAGTCGCCGTTGCCAGTTAATGCAATTGTTGTCGAGCCCAGCACCAGCGATTCGCCGCCGAATTTACCGGCCAGCGGATTGGCGCCGCCGCCATAGACATTACCCATGATCGTCAATGCACTGTCGACGGTATTTAATTCGATTAACGTATTACCGTTTACTACGCTTTTGCCGTAGTCATAGGCGTAACCGCCGCCGAAAATATCGCCGGTAACGGTACAGTTGTCCAACGAAATTTTGGTGTCGGTTACAGTTGCCGATGCGTTGGCGCCATTGGCTTGAGCACCGCCCACCAGCCGCCCTAAAGTGGCTTCGCCGCTAACCGAGATGTGGATTTTTCCGGCGGTAATGACGCCGCCATTAAGTGCGGCGCCGCCGCCGACAATCCAGGCGCTGGTGCCTTGGTTGAGCAGTTTAACATTATCTTTATGCGTGATTGCGCCATTGATGTTCAATTTGGAGTCTCCGCCCACGGTACAGTTTTTTGCATCGGCACGAACGCCACCGAAAATCATGCCTTGATAGATGCCGACACCGGACACCTGCATTTGTATGGTGTTGCCCACATTGATATTATTGCCGCCGCCGTAAATATTGGCGTTGTTGGTACCGATTAAATCAATGACGCTGTAGGCCGAACCCTTTATATCGGTTTGGCAGTTGAATGCGCCGCCGGTAATGGTGCAGTTTACGATATAAAGTTCAGAATCGTTGTGGTCGGCGCGGCCATAAACCGCCTTGTATTTGGCTGAAATATCAAGTTGCATAGTTTGTTTTTCGGCGTTTGCGGTAAACAGATAAGTTTCATTGCCAATGAGTTGCGCCTTGCCGTTTTCAAGGGCAAAGGTTTTACCGTCAATCTTAATGGTCAGCGAGTTAAGCACTGCGCCGCCGGAAGTTAATAAGTATTGCCCGGTCAAAACGTTATCGGCATTCACCACAAAATCGGCGTTGGTCAAATTCTGATAATTTTCAATCATGGCCGCTTGAGCGGCTAAATGCGACACGCCAAGTTCGAGCGTGCCGGAGTTCACCACATTGCCGGACAAAATCATCTGCCCGTTCAGCATGGTGCTGCCCTTCAGACTTGAGCCGTCATTCATGGTCAATACGCCGCCGTTCACCACGGTGTTTTCCAACGTCCCATTCGCCGCCACATTGCCGGACGCATTTTGCAGAACCACATTGGAAATCACGCTGCCGCTGTCGGCCTTGAACCCGGTATTATGCACCGAAACATTGCTCAGCGCTGCGCCGTTGGCAATCAAGCCGGCGGTCATATTTTCTCGGGTATTAAACAGATGAATTTCATCGACCCGCCCCATGATATAGACGGACTCCACATCCTGCGCATAAATATTATAGCCGGAGGTAATGCCGCCGGAGCCGGAAACTTCGCCCGCCTGCCAATCGAGATTCAAATAGGCATATTGGTCTTTATCGCCGGCGGTCAAGCCATAGAAACTGCCGCCGGATGCGATCTTGCCGCCAGTAAGTTTGCGGTTACGGGTGTTGTCAAACAAATTGCCGCTTACCAAGGCCCCGGAGTCCACCCACAAATTATCGATAGTCCAATTACGACTGTAATAAATTTGCGCCTCGGCGGAAATCTCCAAATTAGAGTATGTTGAACTCATCAAACTGCTATTTTGTTTAGTGAGTTTCCAGTTATCGATGCGGTTATATGTCGCCCATATCCCGTCAGAGCCATAATCAAT